>NZ_MQUI01000049.1:0-26529 GCF_001970915.1 Sphingomonas sp. Sph1(2015) | reverse complement strand
AAAGAGCCGACAACAAATACCGGCAACACCCCTTCACCCCGTTCCCAGGGCCTCAAGTGCGCCGATCTGTCGTAGCTGCACCGGTCAGTCGTTGCGACCACCGCTGCGGTGAAACCCCTCTAGGCGGGGTTGCCCCAAACCGTCAACAGCCGATTTTCATTTTTCCGTAAAAATCTGGCAAAACATATAATAATCAATGGCTTATTCGTCCCCGCTTTCCGCATCGGCGTCGGAACCATATGCCCATTGGAGCGTGCTTTCCCGAATCACCTACCCGAAAATTCGGGAATCACGCACAGAATCACAGCGCCGGACATGGCAGGGGCGCCCTCTCCCGCTGGAAAGGACGCCCCGATCATATGGCGAAGGGATCAGGCGTTCAGAGACGGCCGACCGTCACCGGCCGATCCTCGGTCCGCTTGAGCGGATTGGTGAGCGGCAGGGTGAAGGGTGCCGCCGCGATCTTGAACACATCGCCTTCCTGGGTACGGATACCGTCCGAGAAGGACAGCGTCGCCGTCCCGAAGAAGTGAACATGGACGTCGCCCGGGCGACGGAACAGCGCATATTTGAAATGGTGATGCTCGAGATTCGCGAGGCTGTGCGACATATTCGCCTCGCCCGAGAGGAACGGCTTTTCCCAGATGGTCTGGCCGTCGCGTGCGATCCTGCTGGTGCCCTCGATATGCTCGGGCACGTCGCCCAGCAGCAGTTCGGCGCCCAGTGCGGCGGGACGCAGCTTGGAATGGGCGAGCCACAGATAATTGTGACGCTCGGTCACATGGTCCGAAAACTCATTGGCCAGACACAGGCCCAGGCGATGCGGCGTGCCGTCCGGGCCGATCAAATAGATGCCCGCCAGTTCGGGCTCTTCGCCGCCATCCTGTGCAAAGGCCGGCATCTCGAGCGCGTCGCCGGGGCCGACCAACTGGCCGCCGTCACCCTTGTAGAACCATTCCGGCTGCTGGCCGACCTGGCCTTCGCCGGGCTTGCCGCCCTCGACGCCTTCCAGGAACATGCGCATCGAGTCGGTCTGGTGCGCGGCTGCGGCCGCGTCGCGGTGCATCTTGTCGCGCCCCTCGGCCGAGCCAAGATGGGTCAGGCCGGTGCCGGTCATGACGCAATGCGCGGGATCGGCGTGGTCGATCGGCGCGATCAGATGCCCCGCCGCCAGTTCGGCCGCGAGATCGACGCTCTCGCCCTGACCACAGGCCAGCGCGGTATCGAGCAGCGACTGGCCCTCGGCGATCGCGCGCTGGGCGAGCGCGATGACGCTCTCGACGCCCGGCACGAACGCGGCCTGGTCGCCGCGCGCCAGAATGACCGAGCGCGAGCCATTGGGCGCGCGGTGCTGCAACAGACGATCAGCCATGAAATCCTCCCCTAAAGTCTTTTGAACAAAAAAGGGGCGCGGACCCTGATCGGCCCGCGCCCCGTCATTCCTTAACCCGGCTGGCCATCGACCAGGCGGGGCAGCGTGCCCGCGGCTTCGTCCTTCAGATCCTGCGGCAACAGTGCGGCCGACAGGTTCTGGTAGGACACCGGCCGCAGATAGCGGTCGATCGCGAGGCTGCCGACCGAGGTCGTGCGCGCGTCCGAAGTCGACGGGAACGGCCCGCCATGGACCATCGCATGGGCGACCTCCACGCCGGTCGGCCAGCCATTGGCGAGGATCCGCCCCGCCTTGCGCTCGAGCACCGGCACCAGCCGCGAGGCCATGTCGGTATCGCCCTCATCCATCTGGATCGTCGCAGTCAGCTGGCCCTCGGCGGCCTTGAGCACGGCGATCAGTTCCGCCTCGTCGCGGCAGCGGACCAGAATCGACGATGCGCCGAACACTTCATGGCCCAGCGTTTCGTCGGCGAGGAATGCCTCGGCCGTGGTCTGGAAGAAGGCGGCGCGACCGGCGGTGATGCCCTCGCCCACCTTGCCCTGCGCGACCGTCTCGACCTTGTCGTGACCGGCGAGCGCCTCGGTGCCCTTCGTATAAGCCGCGTGGATGCCCGGCGTCAGCATGGTCTGCGCCGCCGCCTCGGGCAGCGCGGTGCGCGCGGCCTCGACGAACGCGTCCAGACCCTCGCCCTCGATCGCGAGCAGCAGGCCCGGATTGGTGCAGAACTGGCCTGCGCCCATGGTCAGCGAACCGACAAAGGCGGTGCCGAGCGCGCTCCCACGCGCCTTCAGCGCCTCGGGCATCAGCACGACCGGGTTGATGCTCGACATTTCGGCATAGACGGGGATCGGAACCGGGCGTTCCTGCGCGATCTTGACCAGCGCCAAGCCACCTGCGCGCGAGCCGGTGAAACCGACCGCCGCAATGCGCGGATCACGGACCAGCGCGGCACCCAGTTCGTTGCTCGGGCCGGTCAGGTGGCTGAACACGCCCTTGGGCAGGCCGCAGGCTTCCACTGCCCGTTCGATCGCGGCGGCGACCAGTGCGCCGGTCTGCGGATGGGCGGGGTGACCCTTCACCACGACCGGGCAACCGGCGGCCAGCGCCGACGCGGTGTCACCACCGGCGGTCGAGAAGGCGAGCGGGAAGTTCGACGCGCCGAACACCGCAACGGGACCCAGCGGCACCATGCGCAGGCGCAGGTCGGGGCGCGGCAGCGGCTGGCGGTCGGGCATGGCGGGATCGATGCGAACCTGCAGATAGGCCCCGGCGCGCAGCACCTTGGCGAACAGGCCCAGCTGGCCGACGGTGCGGCCCCGCTCGCCCTCCAGGCGCGCGCGCGGCAAGCCGCTCTCGCGCATCGCCGCCTGGATCAGGTCGTCGCCGATCGCCATGATCTCGGCACCAATCTTGTCGAGGAACGCGGCACGCTCCTCGCGCGAGGTGGCGCGATAGACGTCGAACGCCTCCTCTGCTGCGGCGCACGCCGCCTCGACATCGGCGGGGCCATGGACCGCGAAAGCGTCGCCCACCGGCTGGCCGGTGGCGGCGTCGATCGAACGGAAATCGGTCATAGGGGAAGCTCCTTTATATTACTCCGACATATTAGTTTGACGGAGCGATGGCAATGTTAAAGGTTGTGGGTAAGGATGGGGGCGGAGAGGTACGATCGATGAGTGACAGCATGACGAACGGCGACGCGCCGCCCGAAACCATCGGAGACATGGGGTCTGACGAGGCCGCCCCCAAGGCCCGGCGCGGCACCGGCCGCCGCCTGCACGGCGCGATCGCGCACAAGCTGGGCGCGGCGATCGTCTCGGGCGAGTATCGGCCCGGCGACACGCTGTCGGGCGAAGTCGCGTTTTCCGAAGCGCTCGACGTGTCGCGCAGCGCGTACCGGGAAGCGGTGCAGGTGCTGAGCGCCAAGGGGCTGGTCGAAAGCCGACCCAAGACCGGCACGCGTGTCCTGCCGCGCAGCCGCTGGAACCTGCTCGACCCCGATGTGCTGGCCTGGGCCTTTTCGGGCGAGCCGGACATCCATTTCGTGCGCAGCCTGTTCGAACTTCGCGCCATCGTCGAGCCTGCCGCCGCGCGGCTGGCGGCCGAGCGCCGCGACAAGATCGATCTGAAGGAGATGCGCGACGCCCTGGGGGCGATGCGCCGCCATACGCTGGCCACCGATGCGGGGCGTGCCGCCGACCGCGATTTCCACAATGCGGTGCTGGCCGCGACGCGCAACGACGCGCTGGTCGTGCTGTCCGCCAGCATCGGCGCGGCGGTCGCCTGGACCACCCAGTTCAAGCAGCGGTCGCGCGCGCTGCCCCGCAATCCGGTGCCCGACCATGTGAAGGTCTATGACGCGATCGCCGCGGGCGATGTCGAGGCGGCGGGAGAGGCGATGCGGCTGCTCGTCGATCTGGCGCTGGAGGATACCCGCAGCGCGATGGAGGGATAGAAGGCCCGCCCCCGTGAAAGGAGCGGGCCACCCGAGACGCCGGGTTCGGGAAAGGGGTTGTCGGGCGGTGATCGACATTCTGTATCGCCTTTCTCTCCCTCGCCCCTCTCCGAGGGGAGAGGGTTGCGCAGACTTGGCCTTTGCCAAAGCAAAGGCTTAGTCGGAGCTGGGTGAAAGGTGAGCGCGCAAAGCGCGCGCGAGCCTTTGGCTCGCTCAACCCCTCACCCAAGCTGCGCTAGCCAGCACGCTGGCAAGCTCCGCTAACCCTCTCCCCTGTCCAGAGGAGAGGGGAGAGTTCAAACCGCCGCGCGGTGCAGCGGCTTGGCGGGCACCTCGACCCGGAAGGTGAAGATATCGCCCGCCTGGACCTGCTCGGCCAGCTGCTCCTCCGACAGGCCCTGCCGCGCCGTCGTAGCATAGGCGGTGCGGCCATCGGGGCCGCCCAGCGCGATCTTGGTGATGTTGGAGACGGGGAAGCGCACCTCGTCGGTCATCACCCCGTCCGGGCCATAACGCCGCGCTGCCCAGCCGCCGTAGAAGCCGACCCACACGCCGCCCTCGGCATCGCAGATCGCGCCATCGGGATGGCCATCCGCATCGCCGAAGCGCGCGAACTCGGTCGCGGGGCCGAGCGTGCCGTCACCCAGGATCGCATGCGCCAGGATCACCTTGCCCAGCGTATCGACATGATAGAGCGTCGAGTCGTCGGGCGAGATGGCCGGGCCGTTGGTGATGCACACCGCATCCGCGCTGGTCGGCGTAACCAGCCCTGCGGCCCATTGAAACAGACGGCCCGACAGCGAGGTCTCGTCATTGTCCATCGTGCCGAACCAGATGCGTCCCTGTCCGTCGACGCACGCATCGTTCAGGCGATTGGCGGGCAGATGCGTATCGACCTCGGCCAAGCGCCCGAACGCGCCGGTCGAGGGATCGAAGTGATGCGGCCCGGACTTCAACCCGGCGACGAAACCACCGCGCTGCGCCGGTACGACCCAGCCGACCATTTCGGGCGAGGCCCAGTGGTCGAGCGTGCCGGCGGCCGGATCATGGCGGTAGATGCGCTGCTGCTTGATATCGACGAACCACAGCGCGTCATCGACCCAGATCGGGCCTTCGCCCAGCGTCGCACCCACGGTCAGGCAATGTTCGGCCTGCTGCATCACTCTCTCCTATGCTCTCGCCCGGTTCGTTACCGCCAACCGGCGTCGATGAAATAGTCGTGGCCGGTACACATCTTCGCATCGTCCGAGGCGAGGAACAGCACCAACGCCGCCACGTCCGACGGCTGGATGCGTCCGTCCAGGCACTGGGCCGCGACGATCTCCGCCTCGCCTTCGGGGGTGTACCATTTTTCCTGGCGCGGCGTCTGTACGTTGCCCGGCACGATGGTGTTCACGCGGATATTCTCGCGCCCCAGATCGCGGGCCAAGCTGCGGGTCAGCCCCTCGATCGCGGCCTTGCAGGTCTGGTAGAGGACCAGATCGTTGAGGCCCAGATGCCAGCTGATCGACCCGAAGTTCAGGATCGCGCCGCCCCCTGCCCGCTTCATCGCGGGGATCACCGCCTGCGCGGCGAAGAACTGGTGGCGCAGATTGACGTTCAGCCGCTCGTCCCAATAGGCCGGGGTGACCTCCTCGATACTGTGGCGATCGTCGTTGCCCGCATTGTTGACCAGGATGTCGACGCCGCCCAGCGCCGCTTCCAGATCGGCGAAGACCGCCTTCAGGCTATCGAGATTGGTCAGGTCGCAGTGCCGCTGGATCGGCGCATGGCGCGCATCGGGGGTCAGCCGGTCGACGAGCGCCTGGGCCGCGTCCTCGGCGATGTCGACGAAGGCGACGCGCGCGCCCTGCGCCACGAACGCCTCGACCAGCCCCTCGCCGATTCCCGAGCCGCCGCCGGTCACGATGACGCGCTTGTCGATCAGGCTGGGGTAGCGCGCGACCAGATCGGTCGCGGCACTGGTCTTCTGCAACATGGAAGTCTCCGTCACAACAGGCCGCGCCGGGCCAGGTTGCGCATCAGGTCGCCCAGACCAAAGGTCCAGGCAGGGGCATCGGCCGAGGTCATCACCGGATTGACCAGCGTGCCGAGGCGCGGATTGGTGATGACGACGGTGTCGCCGACCTTGTGGGTGAAGCCGCGACCCGGCTCGTCACGGTCCTGGGTCGGCGCGAACAACGTGCCCAGGAACAGCACGAGGCCGTCCGGGTAATGATGCTCGCTCAGCGCCTGGCCGAGCAGGTCCTCGGGATCGCGGCTGATCTGGTCCATCGAGCTGGCGCCTTCCAGCACATAGCCGTCGGTGCCGGTGATGGTCAGCTTGACCTCGCTCGACCGTACATCGTCCATGGTGAAGCCGTCGTCGAACAGGCGGACGAGCGGCCCGAGCGAGCAGGACGCGTTATTGTCCTTCGCCTTGCCGAGCAGCAGCGCCGAGCGCCCCTCGAAATCGCGCAGGTTCACGTCGTTGCCCAGCGTCGCGCCGACCGCACACCCATGCGCATCGGCGACCAGCACGACCTCGGGCTCCGGGTTGTTCCAGGTCGAGTCGGAACGGACGCCGACCGGCATCCCCCAGCCGACCGTCGACAGGACCGGCGACTTGGTGAAGATCTCCGCATCCGGGCCGATCGCGACCTCCAGATATTGCGACCACAGGCCTTCGGCGATCAGCGCGTCCTTGAGCTGCGCCGCCTCGGGCGAGCCGGGCACGACCGAGCGGATGTTACCGCCCAGCGCCGCTTCCAGCGTGCCGCGAAGCCCCGCCGCCTTGGCATGGTCGCCGCGCGCGCGCTCCTCGATCACCCGCTCCAGCGCGGACACGGCGAAGGTCACGCCCGCCGCCTTCACGCATTGCAGGTCGATCGGCGACAACAGCCGGTTGGCCGCGCCCGCATCCGGCGACAGGTTCAGGTCGGCCAGTTCGCCCAGCGCCTCGCCCCGAGCCGCCTCGACCGTGCCGTTCGCCAGCAGCGCCGAGACGGTGGGGGCCACGCGGCTCATGTCATAGACCTGGCCATTTTCGACCAATATGGGGCAAGGCCCCTCGCCCCGGTCGATCCGACCGACGAAGCGCCCATTGCGCCAATCGTCCGGCAAAGCGACCATCAGGTCGATAAGATTGCTGGCCATATTTCCTCTCTACACATTTGTTAGCGGTATCGATCGCCGTCCGTTTCAGGTCAAGAGGGCCTGGGGGGCCTGCCCCGGTCTGGATAGCCCGGCGATTGCCGGATGTTCAAATGCCGCGCATTTCCGTCTAGGGTCGGACAACGGGCGTCGCCCCCTCGGCGGCGCCATCACACAGGACTCGCATGCGCATCGAAGATCCCGCGTTCACCGTTGCGTTGGACGATCGGTACATTATCCACGTCCGCGCGCATGGCCTTTGGACGCCCGAGATCGCCGATCGCTACTGGCGCGCCTTTCAACCGTTCCTCGACGAATCGCGCCGCCATCTGGGTCATGCAAAGGCGTTGATCGACCGGCGGGGTGCGCCCGTCATGCCGATGGCCATGGTTCAGGCCATGCGCCAGGGGATCGTGGCGCATTATCATGCCGATGACCGTCTGGCCCTGGTCGTCGATTCCAGCCCGCTGAAACTTCAGATCCGCAAAACCTACCCGCTCGCGCATCTCGACGCCTTCCTGTCGTATGATGCCGCCCTGGCCTGGTTGCAGAATCACTGACGTCGGCGGGTCGACCGGCCGGGCAGGATGATCCGCCCGGCCGGTCGCCTTCGTCAGTGCCCGTATCAGTGATTGTCGCGCGGCAGGCCCTGGGTCTGGGCGATGCGCTGATACTTCTCGGCCCCCTCCAGGATCGCGCCGGTCGACATCTGGCCAACCACCGAACGCTGGATTTCCTGCCACGGGGTCTGCGACGCGGGGTACTTATACCCGCCTGCCGCCGCCAGCGTCTTGCGACGCTCGGCCAGTTCCTCCTCGGAGATGAGGATGTTGGCGCTGCCCGTGTTCAGGTCGATGCGCACCCGGTCGCCGGTCTGGATCAGCGCCAGGCCGCCCATCGCCGCGGCTTCCGGGCTGGCGTTCAGGATCGAGGGCGATCCGCTCGTGCCCGACTGGCGGCCGTCACCGATGCAGGGCAGCGAATGCACACCCTCGGTGATGAGGTACGCGGGCGGACGCATGTTGACGACTTCCGCCGCGCCCGGATAGCCGATCGGGCCGGCGCCGCGCATGAACAACAGCGTCTCGGGCGTGATGCCGGTCGCGGGATCGTCGATCCGGTGGTGATAATCCTCCGGCCCGTCGAACACGACCGCCGGACCTTCAAAGGCATTGAGGTCGTCCGGGTTGGACAGGTAACGCTCGCGGAATTCCGGCGAGATCACGCTGGTCTTCATGATCGCGGCATCGAACAGATTGCCCGACAGGACGATGAAGCCCGCTTCCTCGACCAGCGGCTGGGCGAAGGGACGGATGACCTTTTCGTCCTCGATCGCAACGCCGCGGCAATTCTCGCCCATGGTCTTGCCGTTGACGGTCATCGCGCCTTCGTGGATCAGGCCCTGCTCGATCAGCTGGTTGACCACGGCGGGCACGCCGCCCGCACGGTAATAATCCTCGCCCAGATATTCACCGGCGGGCTGGAGGTTCACGAGCAGCGGCACCTTGTGCCCCTCGCTCTCCCAGTCCTGCACGGGCAGGTCGACGCCGATATGGCGCGCGATGGCGGCGAGGTGGATCGGCGCGTTGGTCGAGCCGCCGATCGCCGAATTGACCTTAATCGCGTTGTGGAACGCGTCCTTGGTTAGGATGTCGGAGGGCTTCAGATCCTCGTTCACCATCTCGACGATGCGCTTGCCGGTCAGATAGGCGACTTCCTGGCGATCGCGATAGGGCGCGGGGATCGCGGCCGAGCCGGGCAGCGACATGCCGAGCGCCTCGGCCAGCGAGTTCATCGTGGTCGCGGTGCCCATGGTGTTGCAATAGCCGGTCGAAGGGGCCGACGACGCGACCAGGCGGATGAACTCCGCATCGTCGATCTCGCCCGCCGCCAGCATCTGGCGCGCTTTCCAGACGATGGTGCCCGAGCCGGTGCGCTCGCCCTTGTGCCAGCCGTTCAGCATCGGGCCGACCGACAGCGCGATCGCCGGGATGTTGACCGTCGCGGCCGCCATCAGCATCGCCGGGGTCGTCTTGTCGCAACCGATCGTCAGCACGACGCCGTCGAGCGGATAGCCGTACAGCACCTCGACCAGCCCCAGATAGGACAGGTTGCGGTCGAGACCGGCGGTCGGACGCTTGCCGGTTTCCTGGATCGGATGGACCGGGAATTCCAAGACGATGCCGCCCATCTCGCGCACGCCCTCACGCACCCGCTCGGCCAGCACCAGATGGTGGCGGTTGCAAGGGCTGAGATCGGAGCCACTCTGCGCGATGCCGATGATCGGCTTGCCCGACTGAAGCTCCTCCAGCGAGAGGCCGAAGTTCAGATAACGCTCCAGATAGAGCGCCGTCATGTCGATATTGTCGGGATTGTCGAACCAGGCGCGGCTACGCAGCTTCTGGGTGGGCGTGTCGGTCATGTCAGGCTTTCGGTCAGCGAACGGTGGAGAAGCGATAGATCATGGTATGCCGATAAGGCTTACCCGGATCGACGCGCGGGGAGACGAAGGACGGCTTGTTGGGCGAGTCCGGGAATTTCTGCGGCTCCAGGGCGATGCCGTCACCCATGCGGTACAGATGGCCCTTCTTGCCGACATAGGTGCCGTCGAGGAAATTGCCCGTGTAGAATTGCACGCCCGGCTCGGTCGACAGCACTTCGAGCACGCGGCCCGAGGCGGGATCCTCCAGCCGCGCGGACAGCTGCGGCATGGCGGTCAGCCCCTTGTCGAGCGCGAAGTTGTGGTCATAGCCCTGACCGTAGCGGATCTGCTGGTCGTTGCCGTCGCGGATACCGTCGGCGACGACGCGGGGTGCGCGGAAATCGAACACAGTGCCCGCGACCGGCTTCAACTCGCCGGTCGGGATCAGCTTGGCGTCGACCGGAGTGAAGGCGGCGGCCGGGATAGTCAGCTTGTGGAAGGTTGCGCCCAGCGGCGAACCCTCGCCGTTCAGGTTGAAGATCGCGTGGTTCGTCATGTTGATGACGGTCGGCTTGTCGGTCTTCGCCTCGAACGCGATGGTCAGCGCCCCCGCCTCGTCCAGCGAATAGGTGACGGTGGCATCGACCTTGCCGGGATAGCCTTGGTCGCCGTCAGCGCTGGTCAGCGCCAGCACCACACTGGCGGTGGGGCCGTCCTTCATCGACACGATCTTCCACAGATTCTTGTCGAAGCCCTTGGCCCCGCCATGCAGCGAGTTGACCTTGTCGTTCAGCGGCAGCTGATAGCTCTTGCCGTCAAGGGTGAAGCGGCCATCGGCGATGCGGTTGGCGAAGCGACCGACCGTCACGCCGAAGAAATTGGGATGATTCACATAGTCTTCGGCCTTGTCATAGCCGAGCAGGACGTCGGCCAGCTTGCCGTCGCGGTCCGGGGCCATCACCGATTGCAGCGTCGCGCCGTAAGTCAGGACGCGCGCCGACAGCCCGGCCTTGTTGGTCAGGGTCACCGTTTCGATGGCGCCGCCCTCTGCCGCATAGCCGGCGGGGGCGCGTTTTGCCTCGCTCGCAAGAGCGGCCGTGGATGTCATTGCGGAGGTTACCGCTACCAATGTAAGAAAGCTCTTGATTGATGCCATCGACATGCCTCACCCTTTCGTCGCCAGACGCCATTGACGCGCCTTTTGCGTCACTATAGTCAGACAAAATATCAGGAGCAAGCCGGTCAACGAACATCTTTTGATGATGTTCACCGGCGCGAAGGAGAGGATTGCAATGGCCGCACCCGTCACGTCCCGCGCCACCGGCGCACAGCCTGTCGGGGGAGGGACGAGCAATTACGGATCGGCGCTGACCCTACTGGCCAGCCTGTTCTTCATGTGGGGCTTCATCACCGTCATCAACGGGACGCTGCTGCCCCACCTGCGCAGCGTGTTCGAGCTGAGCTATTTCCAGGCCTCGCTGATCGAGAGCGTCTGGTTCATCGCCTATTTCTTCGCCTCCATCCCCTCTGCCAAGCTGATCGAGAAGATCGGATACCAGAAGTCGCTGGTGACGGGTCTGCTGATCATGGCGGCGGGCGCGGTCGGCATGATGCTGGCGGCCTCGCTGCCCTCCTACGGCGTCACCCTGCTGATGCTGTTCGTGATCGCCAGCGGCATCACGCTGCTCCAGGTCGCAGCCAACCCCTATGTCGCGGTGCTCGGCCCGGCGGACACGGCGTCGTCGCGGCTGAACCTCGTCCAGGCGATGAACTCGATGGGCACGATGCTGGCCCCGCTGTTCGGCGCGTATCTGATCCTCGGCCGGTCGAAGGGCGGTACGGCGGAAGCCGGTAGCGCCGCGCTGACCCAGGCCGAACGCCTGGCCGATGCCCATGCGGTCGTCCTGCCCTATGGTCTGGTCGCGGTCGTGCTGGTCGTCCTCGCCCTCGTGATCGCGCGCTTCCCGCTACCTGCCATGGGTTCGGCGACCAGCCGCGTCGCCAAGGAGGATCGCAAGAACCACTCGCTGTGGAAGCATCGCAACCTGGTGTTCGGCATCGGAGCGATCTTCATCTACCTGATCGCCGAGATCGGCGTCGGCAACCTGTTCGTCAACTTCGTCAGCCGCCCCGACATCGGCAACATGACCACCGAGGCGGCGGGTCGCTACCTGACCCTGCTCTGGGGCGGGATGATGGTCGGCCGCTTCGTCGGCTCGGCGATCATGCAGAAGGTGCCCGCGGGTGCCGTGCTGGCGGTCTTCTCGATCGGCGCGTTCGTCGTGATGCTGGCGACCGTGTTCACCACCGGCCATGTCGCCATGTGGTCGCTGATCCTGGTCGGCCTGTTCCACTCGATCATGTTCCCGACCATCTTCACGCTCGGCATCCGTGGCCTCGGCCCGTTGACCGAGGAAGGATCGGGCCTGCTCATCATGGCGATCGCGGGCGGCGCCCTGGTCGCGGTGCATGGCTGGCTGGCCGATCATTATGGCCTGCAGCAGTCGTTCCTGCTGACCGCGGTGTGCGAACTCTACATCCTGTTCTATGCGCTCTGGGGGTCGAAGCCGACCAACGCCTTCCCGGACGAAGAGGCCGCGTAAGTCGCGGACACCGGAAAGACGCCAAGGGGGCGGTGCCGCGAGGTGCCGCCCCTTTTGCTTTGTCCGGACAACGGCTTTCGTTATCGGGGCCGATCTGGTAATGTTACACTGTAACACGAACGATCGAAGTTGCTTTGCATGATCCCGACGGCCGATACCGCCACGATTCTACCGCCTGCGCCCCTGCCCGATCACGTCCGTATCGACAGCGATTCCGCCGTGCTGGCGACGATCGACCAGCCGCAGGTGACGCTGGCGGTCTGGGAACGTCCCACGCCCCTGCCAAAGCCCGACCTTGAGGGTTTCCCCACGATCCGATTCGCGGCGGCCATGCCATCGGTCGCGGCGGGCGTGCGCGAGGCGCTGGGCGCCCTGCCCTCCCGGCCTTGGCACGAGACGCTGGCCGCCGATGCCGCACGGCTGGCGATGTTCTATGCGACCTGGACCGGCGAGGAACGGGTGGAGGTGCGGATCGAGCGCGTCACGGGCAATGGCTGCTGGAAATTCCACGCCGACTATGTCGGGCTGCGGCTGATCACCACCTATTGCGGCCAGGCGACCCAGTGGCTGCCGCTGGGGGCGACCGACGAGACCGCGCCGCGCGCGCTGTCGGCGGGCGATGTCGGCCTGTTCAAGGGGCGCGAACGGGCGGGCGACCGGGCGATCATCCACCGCTCGCCGCCGATCGCGGGGACCGGCGAGGACCGGCTGCTGCTGGTCATCGATGCCCCCTGGCCGGAGGCGGAGGCATGACCAGTCTGACCCTGCCCCACGACGCCGTGCGCAGGGCTACCCCGCCCGTCGCCGCCGCCGCACGACTGGCGAGCATCGACGCGGTGCGCGGGCTGGTCATGGTCATCATGCTGCTCGACCATGTGCGGGACACTTTGTGCACGCATTGGGCGGTCGGCGATCCGATGGACGCACGCCTCGTCGCCCCCGCCCTGTTCTTCAGCCGGACGCTGGCCTCGCTCTGCGCGCCGACCTTCATCGCGCTGACCGGCCTGTCGGCCTGGCTCTATGGCCAGACGCACAGCCGTGCGGAGACCAGCCGCTTCCTGCTGACGCGCGGGCTGTTCCTGATGCTGCTGGAGCTGACTTTGGTCGGCTTTGCCTGGTCGGCGCAGTTCCCGCCACAGACCATCTGGTTGCAGGTGATCTGGGCCATCGGCGTGTGCATGATCGCGCTTGCCGGGCTGATCCATCTGCCGCGCGGCACGATGGCGGCGATCGGACTGGCGATCGTGGCGGGGCATAACCTGCTCGACCCCATCAGTTTCTCGCCCGACAGCCCCTGGTTCAAGCCCTGGGCACTGATCCACAAGCGCAGCGCGTTCGAATGGATGGGGATCACCGTCAAGACGACCTATCCGGTGCTGCCATGGATCGGCGTCATCGCGCTGGGCTATGCGATGGGGCCGTGGTTCACGCGTCCGGCGGAGGAACGGCGGCGCTGGCTGACGTCCCTGGGCATCGGCATGATCCTGGCCTTCATCCTGTTGCGGGCGATCAACGGCTATGGCGATGCGCCCTGGACGCCGGTGCCCGGCGATCCTTTGCGCAGCGTCATGAGTTTTCTGGCGCTGACAAAATATCCGCCGTCCCTGCTGTTCCTGCTGTCGACCCTGGGCGTCGCGGCCCTGTTGCTCGCCCTGTTCGAGGGACGGAGCGGCCCGGTCACCGCCAGGTTGATCGTGATGGGCGGCGCGCCGATGGGCTTCTACCTGCTCCACCTCTATGTGCTGCGCGGCCTGTATCTGGGCGCGGTGGCGATCTGGGGCACCAATCAGGGACAGGTCTTCGGCCTGCCCTCGGTCGGGGCGATGTGGCTGGTCTATCTGCTGCTGATCGTGCCGCTCTATTACCCGACCCGGTGGTTCGCCGACCTGAAGCGCCGCCGCCGGGACCTGCGCTGGCTGCGCTATTTCTAGGCCGGATCGACATTCAGCCCCCCCTCAACTCCTCCCCTTCCAGGGGAGGAAACAAATGAATGTCGATCCGTCCTAGAACCAGGTCCGGATACCCAGCGCCAGCGCGGCCCCGCCGCCGCTGGCAGGGCCATAGCGGCGTTCCCAGTTCACCCCGACATAGGGCGCGAACTCTCGCGCGATCTCGTAGCGCAGGCGCAGACCCAGTTCGAGGCTGGAGACGCCCGCTGCGATCCGCTGGTCGGGCACGTCCTGCGCGGCGAAGTTCACCTCGATGCGCGGTTGCAGGATCGCGCGCTGGGTGAGGCGCTGGTCGATCCAGGCTTCGGTCCGGGCGAGCAGTTCGCCCTTGTCCGACAGGAACAGCGCGCCCTCGACATCGAACCAATAGGGGGCCAGCCCCTCGACCCCGACCACGGCATAGGTCCGCCGCGCCCCTGTTCCGATATCCTGCCGCACACCCGCCTGCAAATTCCAATAGGGATCGATCGCCCTGGAATAGAGCGCCTGCACCTCCGCCGGGCCGATCCGGTCGTGGAACGTCCCCTCGCCCTCGCTCTTCACGACCAGCCGGTGGATGTCGCCGCCGAACCAGCCCTCCCCGTCCCAGCGATAGCCGTCGCGTCCGTCGCGGACCTGCACCTCGGCCAGGTTGAACAGGATCTGCGAGAAGCGCATGCCCCCATGCTCCATCCGCATCTGCCGGTCGGCGACGGCCATGGCGGCAGGGTTGTAGAAACGGTCGGCGGCGCGATCGGTCGGGGCCGGAGGGGGTGGCGCATTACCGACCGCCCCCTGCCCCGGTGTCATACCCGCCATCGCACCATGATCCATGGCCATGCCGGGCATCGCCCTATGATCGATCGAAGCGTCCGCGTCCGGCGCGTCATTCGCCGGGGCGGCCAGTTTGCAATGCCCCATCGCTGCATGTTCCGGGGGGCAGGAGCCCGCCATCGTCGACATGGCCCCCATGCCCGGCATCGCACCGTGATCCATGGCGGCGGGCGCGTCCGTCGGCTTGCAATGGCCCATGGCGGCATGTTCGACCGAGCACGTCGCCGCCCGGGGCTTGGTCGTCGCTTCAGCCTTGCGAAGCGCACGGCCACGTCTGGCCGCTTTGCGGGCGGATTTGGCCGGTTTCGCCTTCGGTTTCGCCGCAGGCGCCATGGTCATGCCGGGCATCGTCATGCCGGGCATCATGTCATGTCGGTGCTGCGGTTCGGCGAGCAGCAGCAGCGCAAAGGGGATCATGCCGCCGCTCCCTCGTCCGCGTCACGCCGGACGGTGACGACCTGCATCATTCCGGCATGCATGTGATAGAGCATGTGGCAGTGGAACGCCCAGTCGCCCTCGGCATCGGCCGTCAGGTCGAACGTCGCGGTGCCGCCGGGTGCGACATTGACGGTGTGCTTGCGCGGGGCATGGTCGCCATGGCCCGTCACCAGCTCGAAGAAATGGCCGTGCAGATGGATGGGGTGCGCCATCATCGTGTCGTTCACCAGCGTCAAGCGCACCCGCTCGCCCAGCCGGAACGGGATCGGCGCGGTCACGGCGTTCAGCTTCACCCCGTCGAACGCCCACATATAGCGCTCCATATTGCCGGTCAGATGGATGGTCAGCGCGCGCGACGGCGTGCGGGTGTCGGGATTGACCCTGGCGCTCGTCAGGTCGCGATAGGTCAGGACGCGGTGGCCGACATCGGTCAGCCCCTGCGGCGGTTCGCCGGTACGGTCGACCGGCATCGGCGCAACCGTCTGGACCACGGGCGTGCGCGGCAGGCCCGGCGCGTTGGCGAAGTCGCGCATGTCGTGGCTCATCGTGCCATGGTCCATTTGGGGCGCGGCACCCGGCTGGCAATGCCCCATCGCGGCATGCTCCGGCGAACAGCCACCCGCCATGGCGCCGTGGTCCATGCCGCCCATCCCCATATCCTTCATCGTCGCCAGCGGCCGGGGGCGCAGCGCAGGGACGGGCGCGGCCATGCCCGCCCGAGGGGCGAGCGTGCCCCGCGCCATGCCCGATCGATCCCAGGTCTCGGCGACCAGCGTATAGGCACGCTCCTCACTCGGCGTGACGATCAGGTCATAGGTCTCGGCCACCGCGATCTGGAGTTCGTCGACCGTCACCGGCCGGACATCCTGTCCATCGGCCTGCACGACGGTCAGCGTCAGGCCGGGGATGCGAATATTGAAGTTGGTCATCGCCGAGGCGTTGACCAGCCGCAGCCGCACCCGCTCGCCCGGCGCGAACAGCCCGGTCCAATTGTCCGCCGGACCATGACCGTTGACCAGATAGCGATAGGTCGAACCCGTCACGTCGGACACGTCGCTGGGGTCCATCCGCATCCGGCCCCAGTCCAGCCGTTCGCGCAACGGCTGGTCCTTGCCCGCCAGCAGCCCCGTCAGCGTCTGCTTCTGATAGTTGAAATAGCCGCCCTGCATCTTCAACCGGCGAAAGATCGCATGGGGGTGAAGCGGGCTGTGATCGGACAGCAGCACGACATGCTCGCGGTCCGAGGCGATGGGGTCGGTTCCGGCGGGATCGATCACGATCGGGCCGTACAGCCCCTCCTGCTCCTGAAGCCCCGAATGGCTGTGATACCAATAGGTCCCGGCCTGGACGATCGGGAACTCATAGGTGAAGCGCCCGCCCGCCGGGATGCCCGGAAAGCTGATCCCCGGCACCCCGTCCATCTGGAAGGGCAAGAGCAGCCCATGCCAGTGGATCGAGGTCTCCTCGTCCAGCGCATTGACCACGGTGATCCGCACCCGCTGCCCCTCGCGCAGGCGGATCAGCGGGGCGGGGGCCGATCCGTTGATGCCGATCGCATGATAGGGCTTGCCGTCGATCATCATATGCTGGCGTGCGATGGTCAGGGTGATGTCGGGGCCGGTCAGCGTGGCGCGCGGCGAGCCCCCATGCTTCTGTGCCCAGGCAGGCATGGCGGCGAGGGTGGTCAGGCCGACGCCCCCGGCCAGAAGGTCACGGCGGCGCATCGCGGTCGTCTGGTCGATCATGCCCCTTATACGCATGGGGGCGGCCCTCCCCTCACCCGGCCCCTCACCCCGTCTGCTCGCGCAAGGCGGCACGGGCGCGGCGGATACGCAGCTCGACCGCCTTGCCGCTCAGGCCCAGCGCCTCGGCCGCCTCGGCCTGGCTCAATCCCTCGACCGCGCACAGGATCAGCGGCTCGCGCAAAGACGCGGGCAAGGCATCGAGCGCGGCCAGCGTACGGGCCAACGAATCCCGCTCGATCGCCGCTGCCTCGGCCCCGATCCGATCATCCGCCACCTTGGCCGCCGCCTCGACCGGCAGCACCCGCGCCAGCATCGCGCGCACCCGCCGCCGCCGCGCCCAATCGCGGCATTTGTTCAGCGCGATGCGGCTGAGCCACGCGCGCAAGCTCCGCGTCTGGTCGAACCGGCTCAGCGCGCCATGCGCCGCGACGAAACTCTCCTGCACCAGATCGAGCGCCTCCTCGGCGTCGCGGACCTGCGCCAGGATCAGGCGATACAGCGCCGCCTTGTGCCGCGTGACGATCGCAGCATAGGCGCCCGGCCGCCCGCCCATGGCCAGCGCGACCAGATCGCCGTCCGCCAGCCCCGCCAGATCGCGCTCCCCCATGCGGCTTCGCTATCGGCCTGTGTCGGTCAGCTTGGCCGCCACGAGCCGGTCGAAGGTCGCCGCCTGGTCGGGGCGAAGGACTCTGCGCATCGCAAAGACATGCGCGAGCGTCGCCTTTTGCAGATCGCCCATGCTGTGATGCACCGCATCGATGGCGCGGCGCACCTGCGGCCCGTCGCGATGCTCGACCTCGATCGCGGCGGCCAGCCGGGCATTGTCGCCGCGCAGCCGCGCCTCGAGTGCCGCGCGTTGTACCGCGAACCGCCCCTCCAGCCGGTCGAGCGCGATCCGCTGCCCCGGGTCGAGCGCGATGTCGCGGTGGACCAGCATATGGATGTCGCTCGCCTGTGGTACAGCGGGCATCAGCAACCGGCACCCGATCGCTACCCCCGCCAGCGCCGCGACGAACGCGATCGCCAGCGTCAGCAAGTTCCGCCGCACCGCGCCGCTCATCGGCCGAGCAGCAGGGTCGAGGGAGCCAGTCCCGTATCGAGGGCTGCTATCGCCACCGGCCGCTCCCGCGCCTCGCTCCGTCCAGCCACCACCCCGCCGCCGACGATCCCCAGCATCAGCGCCGCACCGCCTGCCAGCGCCAGTCCCCGGACCGACAGGCCGCCCGTGTCCGACGCCCCCGCATCGATCGCGGTGGCCACGCGCCACTCCAGCTGGTCCAGGGTCGCGGGCGGGGTGCTGTGCGCCAGTCGGGCGAGATCGCGGTCGAATGGATCGGTCATGATGAACCTATACGCAAAAACGGTGGCCGCCCCTCATCAAGCGGATAGGATCAGCATATGGACATGGCCACGCTTCGCAACATCGCCGCTTTCGCCCCCATCCTGGCCGCGCCCGATTTCGTGACGGGCGCATGGACCGAACCCCGTCGCGCTGCCGAGGGGGTCATCACCATGGCCTGGTTCAATCTCTCCGAGCCTGCCTCCGCCTTTGTCGCGGCCATAGCGACCGAGGATATCGCGGCCCATTACCGCAAGCCAATGAACGAAGAAGCGCGCGCCGCGCTGATCCGCATGGCCGAGCACCCCGGGGCGATCGCCGGTGCGAGCATCGACCAGATCGCCTGGATCCTGACGTTCCTGCTGCGCGCCGATCGTTTCTCGGAAGGATCGCTGGCGCGAGCGTTCGACACCGGCCTGATGCGCGCCATCGCCGAACGCGCGGTGATTCTCAGCGACAGGGACCGGAAAAACCAAAAACCCCGCTAAGCCGTTGGCCTAGCGGGGTTTTCGATGGTGGGCGTGGCAAGGATTGAACTTGCGACCCCTGCGATGTCAACACAGTGCTCTACCACTGAGCTACACGCCCGCCGGAGGCCGGGCAATTAGCAGTTTCGGCGGGGCTGGCAAGCCCTAAATCGCACCATCGGCCGATTCTTTTGCAAAAAGTCGGTCTACCTCCATCACCAGGTCGCGCAGGTGGAAGGGTTTGGACAGGACGCGGGCGTTGGGAACCGCCTGCCCCGCCTTCAGCGTGACCGCCGCAAAGCCGGTGATGAACATCACCCGCAGGTCGGGGACCAGCGAAGCCGCGCGCTGGGCCAGTTCGATGCCGTCCATTTCGGGCATGACGATATCGGTCAGCAGCAGGTCGAAGCGCTGGCTCTCCAACAAGGGAAGCGCCGCCGTGCCGCGATCGACCGCCGTCACCCTGTAGCCGGACCGCGTCAGCGCCCGTGTCAGATATTCGCGCATGACCTCGTCGTCTTCGGCCAGCAGGATATGGAACATCGCGTCATCCCGATTCATGTTGAAGGGCAGCTTAGCGGCGGCGCGGTTAAGATTTCCAGACCATTGCCCCTGTCCGATTGCCGCCATAGGATCGCGGGACAATGGCCAGCCCGAGCTTCGGCGCATCCTTTCAGAGCTTCGGCGATCCGGTGCCCCTGGGGCCGGTGGTGATCTCGGTGCCGCATGGCGGGCGCGCCTATCCGCCGGACCTGATCGCGGCGCTGCGGGTGCCGATCGCCGCCGTGATGGGGCTGGAGGACCGGCTGATCGATAGGGTCGGCATGGCGGCGCGGGGTGACGAGCCGATGCTGGTCCAGCATATGCCGCGCGCCTGGATCGACCTGAACCGTGACGAGCGCGAACGCGATCCCCTGATCGACGAGGGCGCGCGGATGGCGCCCCGCGCCTCGACCAAGCTGCGCAGCGGGCTGGGCCTGGTGCCGCGCCGGGTGGCGGGGCATGGCGATATCTGGATGCGGCGCTTCACCGATGCGGAGATCGTCCAGCGGATCGAGGCGGACCACCGCCCCTATCACCACGCGCTGGCGGAGCGGCTGGCGGCGGCGCGGACGCGGTTCGGGTTGGCGGTGCTGCTCGACCTGCATTCGATGCCGCCGCTGGGGGCGCCGGGGCTGGTGCCGCGCATCGTCATCGGCGACCGGCATGGCACGACGGCCGCCACCCGCTTCGTCCGCAGGATTGAGGCGGAGGCGCGTGGGGCTGGCTTCCCCGTCACCCGCAATGCGCCTTATGCCGGGGGTTATATCGTCGAGCGGCATGGCGATCCGCGACGCGGCATTCACGCCATCCAGCTGGAACTCGACCGCTCGCTCTATCTCGATGCCGCGCTGGAGGCGCCGGGGCCGGGCTTCGACGCGACGGTCACGCTGGTACGCCGCATCCTGTCCGCGCTCGCCGCCGAAGCGCTGGGCCAGCCCGCCGCGATGGCCTCGGAATAAAAAACCGCCTCGCGCAAGGGGGAAGAGCGCGAGGCGGCCAAGGTTCAGGGAGGAGACACGCTGAAAGCGTGTCATACGACATCGCGAAAGGGGGGACACGACGTCGTACAGGATATAAATAAGAAGGGGCCTATTTGGTTCAACCCCAGCACGGGCGTTTCGTCATTTTTTCGTAACGGGTGGTGGCGGAACCGATGAACGCCCCCTCCGCAGGCGTTGGGAGATGGCCCGCGATGTCGCTCCGTAAAATCCGATTCTTACCGTTTGCCCGTCTCCGGCCCGTCATTTTGGGAAAGGGCAATCGGGAACGGGTATTGGGAAAGGGCGTGTCTCGGACGGCTTTCACCATGATCGCCTCGAAGGCCGTCCCGCCATATGTTCCCAATCGAGACGGCGAGTGCCGACCAACTTTTGCCGTTCAACGCCGCGGGCGTTAAGGACCGCTCCTGCCGCAACCAGCCGTAGCTGCCCCATCAAGCCCTTCTGCCGCAGCGTGCCAAATGTTTCGATGCAAGCACATTCTGCTGCGGTTGATTCAAACTGCGAGGCGCTTTCTGTGCTTTTCGATTGCGGCAATGACCTCACCCGAGAAGGGGAGATGCGTCTTCTCCTGCTCCCAAAGCTCGTCAAACCGCTCTACTGTTTCTTTCGCCGTCGAGATCACCAGATGCGACGGCAGCCGCGCTTTGTCGGCGATCGTCTCCAGTTCGCGGTAGGTGAAGGACTCCCATGCGCGTGACCGATGAAATTTGAGGGCGGCATCCTCCTCAGGGATATAGGCAACGGTCGAGAGAAGATCATAGGCTGGTGCCAAGACAGGTCGGCGCTGATCGGGATAGATCAGTGACCAGTTCTTCAGATGCATGTCGCCATTGCCGATCAGCACGGAGTAGGTGAGCCGACGAATGAATTCGACCGAGCTTGCCTCATCGGCTTCGATTGCGAGCACCGACAAAATTTGGCGGTAGCTCGCATTCTCATATTTGTCGTCGGCATAGACACCGTAGACTTGCGCGAAATCCTCGATGTGGACGGGTCCGGCATCGGTCCGGTCGAAACGGCGTATGGCATAGGCCGACGCCCCGTATCGGGTGATCCCATCGGGCAATCCGTCGATTGTTTCGAGCGGCAGAAGATCGATGTCGGGGACATCGATCCCGAGCTTCGAGGCCAAGCTCATGGCGGCGAATTCGTTTTCCGGAACGTCGGGATGACGGGCTGACGGCAGTTTGACGATCCAGTCGCCGCCCGTGCCGCTCACCGGAATGGTGAGGCCACCATTCTTGCCCCTGTTCTTCAAGGCTGAAAATTTGAGCTGAACGCCAGCGAGCGAGAAGCGCAGTGCGCGTTTGGCTTCCGCTGCAACGCCTTCTTCGTCTGCGTCTTCAGGCTGCACGTCACGCGCCTCGACGGGCACGGCCTTGACTGCGCCTGGCAAGTCTCCGCCAAGCTGCGCGAGAAGGAGATATTCGCGCACGGACTTAACACCGGCGCGCCGCGCAAGATAATTGCGCAGGGTTCCTTCGGGCAAAAGGTTCGAGAAGAACGGTTCGATCTGTGTTTGATAGGCGCGAGGCGCATTGATGATCGCGCCATATTGGTCACGATAGGCAAGCGAGAGCGTCGGGCGATCTTCGTCGGCGAGATAGGCCTCGTCGAACGTGAAGATGCTGCGATCGCCATCGAGGCGCGCAAGCGTCCCGATACGGCGATCATGCAGAAGTATGGCGAGAGCGGCTGCGTCAATCATGCGTCATCCTCCTCCAGCCGGTAAGCAGGAAGCTGGCGTGCAGCCTCGATCAACGGCGCATGATGCACCTGAATGTTGCGGAAATGCCGGAGAGCCGAAGTGGCGTCCTCGATGCGTTTGGCGAGAGTCGCCACCCCGCCCTGCGTATCGATGATCGTCTTCAGCCGCTTTGCCGGCTGCAAGGCCTCGTCGAGGGCTTTGAGTTGGGCTGCATCGAATTGCAGTCTGGGGATGCTCCGAATTGCATTCTGGAAGCCGTCAAGCTGAGGCAGGTCTGGGAAATTTGCTTTGATCCGTTCTGCGATTTGCGCCTGTTCGTTGAGCAAGCGCACTGCGCGGCTTGTTTCGACGGTCGTGCCATGCGCGCGCACCGCTCCCTGAACGGCGGGCAAAGCCTTGCGCGGCACGAGCGTGATCTCAAGGTCGAGCGCGCGTGCGATTTCGACAAGGCTAGAAAGTTTGAGATCAACCGTGCCTTTTTCGATTTTGGAGATATGGCTTTGGGGCAAGCCAACGCGCTGCCCCAGCTCCTTCTGGGTTAGTGCCTTTGCGATACGTGCCTCACGGACACGCGCTGCTATCTCCTCAATTCCCGCACTCATTTATATATCCTGGCATATATTTTTATAGTGTTATATGCTTAAGCATATCAAACAGCACGGCGAACGCAATCATATATATGCTTAAGCATATCCTCTTTGAGGGTTATATGTTTCAGCATATGCATATTGCCGTTTTGCGCGGCTTTTGCCCCGCCTGACCAATGATCCGGAGAGAAGTAGAAGCCGTTAGAGAGGGCTTGGCTCCCGACGTAGCGGAAATGGCAGCTCGGGGCTAAAGACGCTTTAGAAGTGACCGCTTTCGGCATACGCGAACGATCCCAGTTGCAATGCGGAACGGCAGCTAGAGTCGAAAACGATCAACTCTGCTCACCCCTCCCCTGAAGGGGAGGGGCTAAAACCGTGCAATGCTGATCGCTTTCAACTCTAAGTCCCACATCACGCCATTCGGGATTATGGAACGCGTCCCGCTATTCCATCCTTTCCGGAATAGACTGGGGCGCTTCACCAGAAATCCCGACCGGGACCCTCAGCCCCGCCGGAAACTCATCCGGGCGAGCAGGCCGTCGCGCAGCAGGAAATGGTGGCGCAGCGCCGCCACGACATGGATCAGCACGAGCGCCAGCATGACCCAGCCGAGGATCTCATGCGCCTCATGCCCGAGGCCGGCGGCGGCCTTGCCGATGGGCAGGGGCGGCACGTCGAACAGCCCGAACCAGCTGACGGGACGCGGCACGTCGCGGCCGGAGCCCATCGCCCAGCCGGTCATCGGCATGGCGATCATGAGGAAATAGAGCGTGGCGTGGAGCGCATGGGCGCTTCCCCGCGCCCAGCCCGGGATTTCGGCGGGCAGCGGCGGCGGGCGGTGGCCCATGCGCCAGACGATCCGTGCCGCGGTCAGCGCCAGCACGGTCAGGCCGATCGCCTTGTGCAGCGGAATGGTGCCGGGCAGCAGGCTCTCATGGAGCAGGCCGATGGCGAGGTTCGCCGCAACCAGGGCCGCGATCGTCCAGTGAAAGACGATCGCGACCTGGCTGTAGCGCGGACTGGCGGAAACGACCGGCCCGCGCATGGGATCAGCCGACCGGCTGGAGCTGCGGCTGCGGCATCTTGCCCAGCTGCGCCTGACGGGCGAAGATGTCGCGCATCAGCGAGAGCGAGAAGAGGTGCGCATAGAGCAGCGGGAGCATGCCCGACTGGCTCATCTTGCGCAGCTGGTCGCCGCGCAGGTCGACCAGCTTTTCCTCGTTGATCATCTGGAAGCCGCGATAGACGAAGGGCTGCTCGGCGCCGTCCGGCTGGATCGAGACTTCGCCGTCCATCAGCAGACCCATTTCGCCCAGTTCCTTCATGAAGTTCTGGGTGCGGGCGCCCGCCTGTTCGAACGATTCGTTGAACTGGAGGATGTTCTTGGTCAGCTCGCTCGGCTGGTTGCCGTCGAACAGCGACTCGCCGTCGTCGAACGCGCCGATCGTCGGCGAGGTCGGATCGAAGCACAGCGACAGCTCTTCCGATTCCGGACGCAGGCGCGCCAGCATGTACGGATAGCGGCGGATATAGGCGGGGACGTAGAAGTTCGTCTCGGTCAGGCGGCCTTCGTCATCGACGAAGACGTTCACGCCCTCGTTCAGGCCCATCAGCGCCAGCGGGATCGGCTGGTCGCCGACCGAGAAGACGATCGGCATGAAACGCTGCACCAGCGGGAATTCATCGACGGTGACGGGGATGGCGTGCTGGCCGACCAGGAAGGGCGCGGTCTCCTGCGGGCGAACCTTGTAGTTCGCATGAGCCTCGCTCGAAAGCGGCTCCAGGCCGTTGTAGAAAAGCGGAAGGGACGGCGCGCTCGCCATGATATTCTCCAAAAAACTTGAACCACACGAGCCCCCCGGCCGCGTGTCCTGGCCCCGTGTCTATGGGCCTAGCGCCTCATGCGCAAGCGACGAGCTTGCCGGGATTGAACAGACCGTGCGGATCGAGCGCCGTCTTGATGGCGCGGATCGCCGCGACCCGCTCGGGCGAGAGGCGGGCGAGTTCATCGCGCTTCATCTGGCCGATGCCGTGCTCGGCCGAAATCGTGCCGCCCGCCGCCGTCACCAGGTCATGGACGAAGCGGGTGATGGTCGCGGCCTCCTCGGCATAGAAACGGTCGCGGTCGGTGCCGGGAGCGGCGCGGACATGGAAATGGATATTGCCGTCGCCCAGATGCCCGAAGCCCGAGGCATGGGTGCCGGGAAAACGCGCATCGCACGCCCCCGCCGCCTCGACCATGAAGCGCGGCATGGCGTCGACCGGCACCGCGATGTCGTGCTGCACCGCCGGACCGAGCGCCCGCTCGGCATCGGAGAGCGAATGACGGAGCAGCCAGAAGGCCTGTCCTTGTGCTTCCGAGGCCGCGATCACCGCATCGGCGGCGACTCCGTCCTCCAGCGCCCGGGCCAGTTGCGCCTCCAGCATCGCGGCGGGGTCGGCATGGGCATCGCCCGTGACCGCCTCGATCAGGATGTGCCAGGGATGCGTGCCCTCCAGCGGCGCGCGCGCGCCGGGCAGATGCGCGACGGCGGCGGCCAGGCTTTCGGCGGGCATGATCTCGAAGCTCTCGATCATGTCGCTCGCCGCCTGCAACCGTCGCAGCAGGGTCAGCCCCGCCGCCGGATCGGCCAGCCCGACCCAGGCGGTCGCCGACCGCACGATCCCTGGCGCCAGCCGCAGCGCGGCGGCGGTGACGATGCCCAGCGTCCCCTCCGCCCCGACCAGCAACTGGCCGAGATCGTAACCGCGATTATCCTTCTTCAGCGCCGACAGCCCGTCATAGAGCGACCCATCGGGCAGCACCGCTTCCACGCCCAGCGTCAGCCCGCGCATCGTGCCGAAGCGCAGCACCTGCGTACCCCCCGCATTGGTCGAGACGAGGCCGCCGACCGTCGCATTGCCTTTCGCCCCCAGGGTCAGCGGGAAGCGCATCCCCTCCGCTTCGGCGGCGGCGTGGAGGTCGGCCAGGATCACGCCCGCCTCGGCGACGACCATGCCCGCGCCCGTATCGATACGCCGGATGCGATTCATCCGCCGGGTGGAGAGGATCAGCGCCGATCCGTCCGCGGGCGGCGTCGCGCCCCCGACCATCGAACTGTTCCCCCCCTGCGGCACCAGCGTCACCCGGTATTCGGTCGCCGCGCGCAGCACCGCCTGCACCTGGCCTGCGTCGGCGGGGGCGAGGATCGCGGGGGCATGGCCGGAAAAGCGGCGGCGCCAGTCCACTTCCCATGGCGCGATCAGCGCGGGGTCGGTGACGATGCCCTTGTCGCCCAAAATGGGGCTCAGAGCCTGAAGTATTGCGGTCTGGGCGGGAGTCATGACGTGGGTCAGTTAGGTCAGGTTCATAAAGCGTTCAATCATGCGCCCTATGAAGGGACCCTGCTGACATGCTGCGCCGCCATCGAAACCTTGCCGCCATCGCGCTGATGACGCCCGCCCTGCTGGGCGCGAGCGATCGGCGCGAATCCGTGCATTATGCGCAGGTCGTCATTCGCGAGCGCGTCGTCATCCGCGTCCCCCGTGCCGCATCGGCGCCCGTCACCCCGATCCGTTGGAAGGAGCGCAAAGGCCCCCGCTGCATCGCCGCCCAGGATTTGGCGGGCGCGCTGCCCGCCGAGGAGGGCGCGGTCGATATCGTGCTGACCGGCGGCAAGCGGGTGCGCGCCCGGCTGGTCCGCGCCTGTCGCCAGCTCGATTATTATTCCAGCTTCTATATCCGCCCCGGCCCCGACGGCCGCATTTGCGCCGACCGCGACCCGATCCGCACCCGTGCGGGCCGTACCTGCGAGATCGAGCGGTTCCGTAGCCTGGTTCCGGTTCGCTGAATCGGTTCTGCCGACGGGGTTAAGCTGGAAAATCCGTTCGAATGGAATTTCTACCGCGCCACAAGCACGCCCCTCCCGCAGGCGGGAGGGGCGTGCTTGTGGGG
>NZ_MQUI01000048.1:0-26969 GCF_001970915.1 Sphingomonas sp. Sph1(2015) | reverse complement strand
CAAGCCCAAGCCTGAAGAAGCATGACGTGAGACGGACCATCCCTCCCCTGAAGGGGAGGGATGGTCCGTCTCACGTCATGCTTCTTCAGGCTTGGGCTTGGGCTTGGGCTTGGGCTTGGGCTTGGGCTTGGGCTTGGGCTTGGGCTTGGGCTGGCCTGGGCTCGGGCACAGGCCCTACCCTCCGTTCGGCCTGAGCGCAGGCGAAGGCCACGCGGCGCCATCACCATGCCCCAACCGTGCCCAAAACGAAAAAGGGCGGCCTCCGAAGAGACCGCCCCATTTCATCATCGACCTGATCGAAAGGATCAGAAGTCGTTGCGATACTGCTCGTTGCCGATGAAGCCGAGCTTCGTCACCGCCGAACGCTTGATCACGGCCAGGGTCTCGTCGACCTTGGCGTACTTCGCGTCGGGGGCCGGCTGGAAGTGCAGTTCCGGTTCCGGGTTCATCGCGGCGCTCTGGTCCAGGAACTGGCGCAGCGTCACCTCGTCGACCGGGGCACCGTTCCAGGTGACCGTGCCGGCAGCGTCGATACCGATCTTGTTCTTGTCGGTGTTCACGACGGTCTGCGGCGTGTTCGAGTTGACCGGCAGGTCGACCTTCACCGCGTGAGTCTGGATCGGGATGGTGATGATGAACATGATGAGGAGCACGAGCATGACGTCGATCAACGGCGTCGTGTTCATGTCCATCATCGGCTCGCCATCATCGGATCCGGCGCTCATTGCCATGGCGTGCTAACTCCTATTCTGTCCGCCCGGCCGATCAGGCGCGGGGGTTGCCGCCGGGGGGCGGCTCGGAGATGAAGCCGACCCGGGCGAAACCGGCCTGCTGCATCGTGAAGATGGTGCCGCCGATGCACCGGTACGGCGTGTTCACGTCGCCACGGATATGCGCTTCGGGCAGCTGGTCGGGCGTGATGTTACCCACACCGCCCAGCCGTTCGACCTCGGCCTTCAGCTTTTCGACCGCGCGGGTGCGCAGTTCGTCCGAGCTGACCGGGGTCAGGTTCCAGTACACCTTGCACTGGCCATTCTCGCTGGTGACCGAGAGCGACACGTTTTCCGGCTTCGTCGTGGTCGGATCGAAGCGGACGTTCGGCAGCTTCAGCGGAACGGTCTGAATCACGACCGGAACCGCGATCAGGAAGATGATGAGGAGCACCAGCATGACGTCCACGAGGGGCGTCGTGTTGATCTCCGACATCGGTTTCTCGGCGGAGTCACCGCCAACGCTCATCGCCATGAGAGAGCTATCCTATCCATGCATTCTTGCGCCGCCCCGAAATGGGCAGCGGGGGGTGGCGGGGCGACGGTCCGAGGACCGCCGCTCCGCCCCCTTAAGCTCAGGCGCGGGTCTGAACGCCACCGGCCTGACCGGCGGTGGTGGTGCCAGCAGGCGCCTTGACGGCGGCCGGCTTGGCCGCACCGGCAACCGCCGGACGAACCGCACCGTTCGAGGCCAGGAAGCCCAGCACGTCGTTCGAGAACGACGACAGGTCTTCCGCGATGCCCTTGTTACGACGCTGCAGCCAGTTGAAGGCGAGCACCGCCGGAACGGCGACGACGAGACCCAGAGCGGTCATGATGAGCGCTTCACCGACCGGACCGGCGACGGCGTCGATCGAGGCCTGGCCCGACGAGCCGATCTTGATGAGCGCGCGGTAGATGCCGATAACCGTACCGAACAGACCGATGAACGGCGCGGTCGCACCGACGGTCGCCAGGAAGGCGAGACCGCCGCCCAGCTTCGAGTTGATCGCGGCTTCCGAACGCGCCAGCGAACCGTGCAGCCAGTCATGCGCTTCGACCGGATCGGTCAGCTTCGAGTGCTGGTCCTGCGCGGCCAGACCGTCGTCGACGATCTGCTTGTAGGCCGAGTTCTTCTCGAGCTTGGCCGAGCCCTCGCGCAGCGAGTTCGACGACCAGAAGCCCTGACGAACGCGCTTCGCCTGGTTGATGATCTTCTGCTGCTCGAACAGCTTCGAGAACAGGATGTAGAACGACACGATCGACATCAGGCAGAGGATGGTGAACACCGACTGCGAGATGAGGCCGCCTTCCTTGAGAGCCTGGCCGAGACCGTAGGGGTTTTCGGCACCGGCCGCGGCGCCGCCCGCGGCGAGGATGGTGGTGAGCATGGTTGGTTAGGTCCTCTGACTAAAGCGTTGAATTTTTAAGTTCGGCCTAGAAAGCCGTTATTCCTGCGGCAGCTGCCAGCGTACCGGAAGCGTGTAGGACGACGTGATCGCGTTGCCGTTCTGATCGAGCGCGGGCGAGAATCGCACACGCGCCTTCGCGATCCGGCAGGTCGTATCGTCGAGCGCGCGATTGTTGCTGCTCGTCGTCACGACGCAATCGGTGACGCGTCCGTCGGTACCGACCGTCAGCTTGGCGACCACGCGACCTTCCGCGCCTTCGCGCTGGGCCGAGGGCGGGTAAGCATCGGGACCAAAGAACTGGCCCGGATTGCCCTTCAGGCCAGCAGCCTTCGAT
Source organism: Sphingomonas sp. Sph1(2015) (assembly GCF_001970915.1). NCBI lineage: Bacteria > Pseudomonadati > Pseudomonadota > Alphaproteobacteria > Sphingomonadales > Sphingomonadaceae > Sphingomonas > Sphingomonas sp. Sph1(2015). The sequence goes on along the minus strand of NZ_MQUI01000048.1, from coordinate 24,474 downwards.
ACCGCAGGCGGGGCCGGCGGAGCAGGCGGCGACGGCGGCGCAGGCGGGGCCGGCGGCGCAGTGGGCTGGCTCAGCGGAATCACGGTCGTCGTCGCGATCGTCGGCGCCTGGGTCGGCACGTTGACGATCGGCGGCGGCTCTTGCACGTCGAACGTGTTGAGCTTCTCGGTCGCCTTCTTCACGTACTGGTAAGCCAGCCCCGTGACGAAGGCATAGCCCAGGGCAGCATGGATGAGCACGACGATAACGATCGCGACCACCTTGCCCCCGGACATCTTCTGGTCAGTATAGGCCATTCAGCAACGAAACTCCTCAGTCTGCCAGTTTCGCCTCGCCGTAGCGTGGGGACGTGGGAAACTCCTGCCATGCTCTTTCGGCATGCGGCAGAGCCTTGAACCCTATCGTGACGGCTGGCGCGGCGCAATCAGTTTGTCGGACGTAATAAACGTACAACCTGCGCATGACGAAATTATTTCTGTACCGTTAATCCGCAAAGGAGTAGCGCGAAGCTATGAATCCCCTGTCCCACGCCATTCGCGCTGGCGCTTTGACGCTGTCGATTCCCCTGTTCGCCGTCCCCCTGCCCGCCCAGATGGCGACCGCGCCATCGGCCCGGCCGGGTGATTCGATGGTAGCGCAAACAGGGATGGCCCAAACGGGACCGGGCTATGCCGACCTCGCCGATCTGGTCCTGTCGGCCCCGGTCATCGCCGATGTGACCATCCGGTCGGCCACCGCGATCAAGGGGGCCGAGGCCGTCGGGGTCGCCCCCGGCCATCAGCGTTTCTATATCGAGGCCGATGTCGGCACGCTGATCCGCGGCGCGGGCGGCCTGCCCGCACGGATCGGCTATCTGTTCGATGCCGCCACCGATGCTCGGGGCCGCGCGCCCAGGCTGAAGAAGATGCGGGTCCTGATCTATGCCCGCCGGGTGCCCAACGCCGCCGACCAGCTCCAGCTCGTCGCGCCCGATGCGCAGCTGCCCTGGACGCCCGATACCGAGCAGCGCAGCCGGACCATCGTCCGCGATGCCCTGTCCACCGACGCGCCGCCGGTCATCACCGGCGTCGGCAATGCCTTTTACGTGCCCGGCAGCCTGCCCGGCGAAGGTGAGACGCAGATTTTCCTGACGACCGCCAACAACCGCCCCGTCTCGCTATCCGTGCTGCGTCGCCCGGGCGAGGAGCGGCGCTATGCCGTGGCGTTGAGCGAGATCGTCGACGAATCCGCCGCGCCCCCGGCGCGCGACACGCTGCTCTGGTATCGGCTGGCCTGCGCGCTGCCGGAATCGCTGCCCGATCGCAGCACCGCCTCGCTGGGGCCGGAAAATGCCCAGGCCGCGCGCGAGGATTATCGGTTCGTGCTGCAAAAGCTCGGCCCGTGCGGGCGCGAGCGTCAAACGCCGACGGCCAGCGACTGACCGGTAACCGCGTGCGCGGCGGCGAGATAATCGACCGCCGCCGCAACCGCTTCCTCCGCCGCCCCCTCGGCCGGGATCACCGCGTTGATCCGCGCGCCCGGGGCCGCCGCGATGGCGAGCGGGGGGATCGCGGCCTCGAGCATCGCCTGGGACAGAGCGTCACGGCCGGGACGGATCACCAGCACCAGATCCTCGCCCGGATGCCCGGCGACGACGCCTGCAATATCCGCATCGGGCGCCAGGTCGACTCGCCGCGCCGTCATGCCTGTCAGCGCCGGTGGCGGACCAGCGTGATGCCGATCGCCTCGCCATCCTCGGCGATGGCCAGCTTCACGATCTTCACCTGCACGCGGCGGACCCGCTTGTCCTGCAGGAACAGCGTGTCGCAGATATGGTCGGCAACCCCCTCGATCAGCGTGAAATGCACGCCTTCGGGCAGATGGGTCGCGGCATGTTTCAGGTCGAGATAATTTTTGGATTCGGTCAGCGGGCTGTCGGGCGTGTAGCGCGCCGGACAGTCGAGATCGACGGTCAGCGAGATACGCAGCGGCTGCGGCAGATGGGTTTCCTCGGAGTAGATGCCGGTCAGCACCTGGACTTCGAGGTCGTGGACTTCGAGCTGGAGACGGTCTTCCATCCCTGCGCCTGTAGCAGAGAGCGCGCCGAAGGAAAGCTTGCATCCCCCCGCCGTCGCGCTAAGGGCGCGCGTCCCCTTCCCCGCCACCGGACTTCGCCCCCCCCTTGACCATGCCGCCCGTGATGACCGCCCTTGTCCCGCTCGACGCGGTCGCACCCGATGTGGTCGAGGCGCTGCTGGACCGCGCCTTTCCGCCCGGACGGCAGGCGCGCACCGCCTATAAGGTGCGCGGCAGCGTCCGGCCGATCGCCTCGCTGTGCTTCGCCGCCGTTGAGGAAGATCGGCTGATCGGGTCGATCCAGTGCTGGCCGGTCGCGCTGACCGACGACGACGCCCGCGTGCATCCGATGGTCATGGTCGGCCCGGTCGCGGTCGATCCCGAACGCCAGCAGGGCGGGATCGGGCGCGAATTGCTGCATCACATGCTGGGCGCTGCGGCGGCGCAAGGGCTGGACCGCGCGATGATGCTGATCGGCGACCCGGAATATTATGGCCGCTTCTTCGGCTTCTCCGCCGAACGGACCGCCGACTGGCGGCTGCCCGGCCCGGTCGAGCGGCACCGGCTGCTGGCGCGCGGGCCGGACGTACCGGCGCTTGCGGGTATGCTCGGCCCCGATCCAGGGCAGGCGTGAATCGCGCGGGTCTTTACCTGCCCGCCCCGCATCCCTAATTCGGGTCCATCATGCCGATGGCACCGCCCCCCGATCTGTCCGCGCTGAGTCTCGCCGAAATCGTCCAGGCGATGGAGGCGCAGAAGCTGCCCCCCGTCTCGCAATGGCACCCCAGCCATTGCGGCGACAGCGAAATGCGGATCGCGCGCGACGGCACCTGGTATCATCAGGGCAGCCCGATCACGAGGGCGGCCATGGTGCGCCTGTTCTCCACCATCTTGCGGCGGGAGCCCGATGGCCGTCACGTGCTGGTCACGCCGGTCGAAAAGCTGGACATCGCGGTCGAGGACGCGCCCTTCGTCGCCACTGCGCTGAAGGCCGAGGGACAGGGCGAAAATGGTCGGCTGGTGTTCCAGCTCAATACCGGCGATCTGGTCGCCGCGGGGCCGGACCATGGCCTGCGCTTCGTCGAGGGCGAGGACGGCCCCCGCCCCTATGTGCATGTCCGGGACGGGCTGGAGGCGCTGATCGCGCGGCCGGTCTATTATGAACTGGCCGAACGCGCGTTGGCGGGCGAGGGCGAAGCGCCCGGCGTGTGGAGCGACGGCGTCTTCTTTCCCCTGACGGCGTCGCCCGCCGCATGACGCTGGCCGAAAGGCTGGCAGCGGCGATGGCGCGGATACCGGCGACCGAGCTGCTGACCGGCGACGGTGTCGAACCGCACGAGTTCATGGCGACTCCCACGGCCGCCGCTGTGCTGGTCCCCGTGACCGACCGCGCCGCACCGGGCGTGCTGCTGACCCAGCGAACCGATACGCTGCGCAACCATGCCGGGCAGATCGCCTTTCCGGGCGGCCGCGCCGATCCCGGCGACACCGATCTGGTCGCGACCGCGCTGCGCGAGGCGGAGGAGGAGATCGGGCTTCCCCCCGCCACGGTCACGGTCGTCGGATCGGCCGATCGCTATCGCACCGTCACCGGGTTCGAGGTGACGCCGATCGTCGGCGTCATCCCGCCCGACCTCACCCTGACCCCCGCCGAGGCGGAAGTGGCGGACCTGTTCGAGGTGCCGTTGTCCTTCCTTCTGAATCCCGCCCATCACCACCGGGTCAGCGCGCCGTGGCGCGGGCGGACCCGCCATTTCTACGAGATATTATGGAACGACCGGCGCATCTGGGGCGCGACCGCGGCGATGATCGTCAACCTGTCACGGCGGCTGCAATGGGCGGCATGACGCCCGGCACGGCGCCCTGGGCCGAACGCCCCGAGCTGATCGCGCTGGCCGAGCGGCTGGAGGCGCGGTTCGTCGGCGGCGCGGTGCGCGACATGCTGCTGGGCCTGGCCGTCGCCGATATCGACCTGGCGACGCCGCTGTCGCCCGAAACGGTCATCGACCGGGTGCGCGACAGCGGGTTCAAGCCGGTGCCGACCGGCATCGCGCACGGCACGATCACCGCCGTCCTGCCCGATGGTCCGGTCGAGGTCACGACGCTGCGCCGCGACGTGTCGACCGATGGCCGCCATGCCGTGGTCGCCTTCACCGACGACTGGCGCGAGGACGCCGCGCGGCGCGACTTCACGATGAACGCACTCTATGCCGACCCTATGACCGGCGAATTGTTCGACTATTTCGGCGGACTGGATGACCTGAAGGCCGGACGCGTGCGCTTCATCGGCGATCCGTTGCAGCGGATTGCCGAGGATCATTTGCGCATCCTGCGCTTCTTCCGCTTCCATGCGCGCTTCGGCCATGCGGTCGACGAGGCCGGGCTGGCCGCCTGCGCCGCGCGCGCCAACGACCTGATGGCCCTGTCGCGCGAACGGATCGCGGCGGAGTTGCTGAAATTGCTGGTCGCCGCCCGCGCGGTCCCGGTGGTCGCCCTGATGGTCGAGCATGGCATCTTCCGCGCGGTCATCCCCGAGATCGATGCCGAGGGCGTGGAGCGGCTGACCCGGCTGGCCGAGCGCGAAGAGGCCGCGGGAATCGCACCCGACGCCATCCGGCGGCTCGCCGCCCTTTTGCCTGCGCACGCGGCGGAGAATGTCGGGGCGCGGCTGAAACTGTCCAACACCGATCGCAAGCGCCTGATCGCCGCGACCGCCGGGCCGGGCGAGGAAGGGCCGCGCGCGCTCGCCTATCGCGCGGGGCTGACGGGCGCGGTTGACCGACTGTTGCTGGCGGGCGAATCGATCGAGCGGATTCGCGACTGGACGCCCCCTGCCCTGCCGCTGACCGGCGGCGCGTTGGTCGAACGCGGGATCGGCAAGGGGCCGGAGGTGGCACGGCTGCTCCGCCGGATCGAGACGCAGTGGATTGCCGAAGGTTTTCCCGACGCCGAGCGCGTCGGCCGCATCGCCGATGAGGCGGTGGCTCAGGCCTGATCGGCGATCATCGCCCAGGCGGCATCGGGATCGAGCGGGCGGGCGTAATAATAGCCCTGTCCATGGGTACACCCCAAGGCGGCCAGCGTCTGCCCCAGCTCCACCGCCTCGATCCCCTCGGCGGTGGTCTTCATGCCCAGCGCCTGCGCCAGGCCCAGGATCGCGCGGACGATCGCGATCTTGTCGCGGTCGGCCAGCATGCCGGAGACGAAGCTGCGGTCGATCTTCAATATGTCGATCGGCAGTTTCTGCAGATAGGCGAGGCTGGAATAGCCGGTGCCGAAATCGTCCATCGCGATGGTGGGGCCGAGTTGTTTCAACGCGTTCATGATCGCGCTGACCCGGTCGGGATCGCCCACGATCGCGCTTTCGGTCAGTTCCAGGATCAGCCGCTCGCCCGCCACGCCCGCCCTGGCCAATGCCGACTCGATCAGCGCAGGGATATCGTCGCGCTGCAACTGGATCGCCGAGACGTTGACCGACATACGCACGCCGCAGTCCCCGCCCGCCCGTCGATCCCATTCCGCCAGCTGGAGCAGCGCCTGGTTCGCGGCCCAGCGGCCCAGCGGGACGATCAGCCCCGATTCCTCGGCCACGGGGATGAAATCGGATGGCGAATGATCGCGACCCTCGGCGTCGCGCCACCGCGCCAGCGCCTCGAACGCGATGGTGCGGCCGGTGCTCAGGTCGCAGATCGGCTGATAGGCAAGGTGCAGCTCTTCCCGTTCGATCGCGCGGCGCAACGCGGTCTCCATCGCGAACTGCGCGCGCGCGATGGTGAAGGCCTGGGGATGATAGACTTGGGTGCGCCCGGCCGCCTTGGCATGCTTGACCGCGAACTGGGCGTGTCGGATCAGTTCCTCGGCGTCGTCGTCCAGCCCTTCGTTGAAGGCGATGCCGACCGATGCCTCGACATTGACCTCATAGTCGGTCAGCCGGAACGGCGAGCGCAGTGCCCGGTCGATGCGTTCGGCAAGGATATGCGCCTCGTCCTCGCTGCCGTCGATCATCATGAGGATGCCGAACTCGTTGCCGCCGATCCGCCCGATCGAGTCGCGGGACCGCAGCGCCCCCTTGAGGCGGCGTGCCACCGTGATCAGCAATTCGTCGCCGACCAGCGAGCCCATACAGGCGTTCAACCGGCCGAATCGGTTGAGATCGATCACCAGCACCGCATGGCGTTGACCATTGGCGACCATCGCCTCGATCAGGTCGCCGAAACCCTGTCGATTGGGCAGCCCGGTCAGGCTGTCGGTCATCATTTCGCGACGCAGGCTGCGTTCGGTGTGGTGCTGCGCGGTATGATCGACCAGCATCAGCACACAGCCTTCGCCCTCCCCTTCGGCGGCATGGGTCAGGGTCGCCTGGAAATAGCGGCAGTCGATGACGTCGCCGACGGCCAGCGGAAACTCGATCGAGGTCTGGTCGGACGCCAGGAAACCGTCGATTCGCTTTGCCACCTCGGCCAGCAAGCCGGCCTGGGTCCGCGAGTCGTTCAACGCGGCGCGGCGATAGGCATCATTGCTGGCGGCCACGACCGGCGCGCCCTTCTCGATCAGGATTTCGGCCGCCGGAATCGCCATGATGCTGATCGCGCACGACGTCAGCGACCCGAAATTCCGGTTCGACGAGCGGTGCAGCGGATGAGCGATCATTGCCATCACTGATCCGCGTAACCCGCGAACGTTAAGAGCGCCTAAAATTCCAGGAAATTTACAGTTAACGTCATAGTATAGGGCCGCTCAGGGGCGTCGTCGGATCGGCATGATCCGCGACCGCCTCTACCTCCTCCCCCGCAGGGAAGGATTGGCCTGCGACTCAATCGAACCGATTGTCGCGCGGGAAGCCGGTCGGCGGCATCCGCCCCGCCGCACCACGTGCGGTGCGCCAGGCCGACAGGTCGGATTCGGTCCGAACCCGCCCGGTATCGCCGCCCATCGGCCAGCTCAGCCCGTCCTTGAAGACGAAGGTCGTCGCATCCGACAGCCCGCCGTCGCGATAGCGTTGCAGCTGGACGCCGGTGCCGCGCGACAGCTCGACGAACTCGGTCAGGGGGAAGACCAGCAACTTGCGGTTGTCGCCGATCGCCGCGACATAGTCATCCTCGGCCCCGACCGGACGCACGACCTTCAACAGGGACCCGGCGCGCGGAGTCAGCACGGTCTTTCCCTTTCGCGTCTCGGCGATGGTGTCGGCGGTCGGCACGATAAAGCCGCGCCCGTCCGATGCCGCGACCAGCAGCTTGGCCGCGCGGGCTGCGGGCAGGAAACCTGCGATGCCGATCGATCCGTCCAGATCGATCATCGCGCGCACCGGCTCGCCGAAACCGCGTCCGCCGGGCAGCTTGTCGGCCGCCAGCGTGAAGAACCGCCCGTTCGCCGCCGCCAGCAACAGCTTGTCGGTGGTCTGCGCGTGAAAGGCAAAGGCGGGGCCGTCGCCTTCCTTGAACTTGGCGGTGTCGGCCGAGGCGAGGTCGACATGACCCTTCATCGCGCGGATCCAGCCCCGCTGCGACAGGATGACGGTGATCGGCTCCCGCTCGATCATCGCTTCCAGCGGAATGTCGCGGGTCGGCGCGGCTTCCTCGATCAGCGTGCGACGCGCGCCCAGCGCGGTTTCGGGGCCATAGCGGTCGCGGATCTTGCCCAGATCCTTCTTCATCCGCGTCCGCTGGCGCTGTTCGGAGCCGAGCAGCAGCGTCAGCTGCTCACGCTCCTTGTCGAGCTTGTCGCGCTCGCCGCGAATCTCGAACTCCTCCAGCCGCCGCAGGCTGCGCAGACGCATGTTGAGGATCGCCTCGGCCTGACGGTCGGTCAGGCGGAATTCCGCGATCATCACCGCCTTGGGCTCATCCTCGGTGCGGATGATCTCGATCACCCGGTCGAGGTTGAGATAGGCGACCAGATAGCCGTCGAGCAGCTCGATCCGGTCGGCGATCTTGCCCAGACGGTGTTCGGAGCGGCGACGCAGCACCACGAACTGATGCTCGACCCAGGCGGCCAGTGCCTCGCGCAGGGACATGACGCGCGGGGTACGCTCCTTGTCCAGCACGTTGAGGTTCAGGCTGACCCGCGTCTCCAGGTCCGAGAAGCGGAACAGCCCGTCCATCAGCACCTGCGGATCGACGGTGCGGGCGCGCGGCTCGAGGACGATGCGGACCTGCGCATCCGATTCGTCGCGGACATCGGCCAGGATCGGCAGCTTCTTGTCGTTGATGAGCGTGGCGATCTGTTCGATCAGCTTGCCCTTGGCGACGCCGTAGGGAATCTCGCTGATGACGATCTGCCAGCCGCCACCCTTTTCGCGCTCGATCTCCCAGCGGGCGCGGACGCGGAAGCCGCCCCGGCCGGTGGTATAGCTTTCGCGCAATATGGCGGGCGCATCGACGACCATCCCGCCGGTCGGGAAGTCCGGTCCCTTGACCAGCGCCAGGATCGCATCGTCATCGGCGTCGGGCCGATCGACCAGCAGGATCGCGGCCTCCAGCAATTCGGCGGCATTGTGCGGCGGGATGCTGGTCGCCATGCCGACCGCGATGCCGCTCGCGCCGTTGGCCAGCAGGTTGGGGAAGAGGCCGGGGAACAGCTCCGGCTCCTGCTCCTCGCCATTATAGGTCGGGCGATAGGCGACGGCGTCCTCGTCCAGCCCGTCCATCAGGTCGATCGCGACCTGGGTCAGCCGCGCCTCGGTATAACGATAGGCGGCGGCGTTATCGCCGTCGATATTGCCGAAATTGCCCTGCCCGTCGACCAGCGGATAGCGCAGCGCGAAATCCTGCGCCAGGCGCACCATCGCGTCATAGACCGACTGGTCGCCATGCGGATGATATTTACCGATCACGTCACCGACGACGCGCGCGCACTTCTTGTAACCCGAAGCCGGATCGAGCTTCAGCAGCCGCATCGCCCAGAGCAGCCGCCGATGCACGGGCTTCAGGCCATCGCGCACATCGGGCAGCGAGCGCGCGGTGATCGTCGACAGTGCATAGACCAGATACCGCTCGGACAGCGCGCTGTCGAAGGGTGCGTCCAGAATGCCGACGGGAGGATTGTCGCGGAGATCGATCGCCATGGAAGCCCAGCTTCTAGCAAGCCCGTGGGGCCGGGGCAATCAGGGAGATCAAACCGGGAACGATCGACCCATGGTGGCAAAGCGCCGCTTGTCCTGTTCGTCGCTCAGCCAGCCCGACCGCGCACGCAACAGATCGCGCCGCGCCAGCAGGCCGACCAGCACGCCCTGCGCATCGACTACCGACAGGCGATTGACATCCTCCGCCAGCATCCGCTCCGCCGCACGGTCGACCGGCCATTCGGGCGACACCATGGGCAGCGCGGCGTCCGACACGACCTCACGCAACGTCGCCCCGATCTCGGGCGGGGCGTCGAACCAGCGTAGCGCATCGGCACGCGAGATCAGGCCGACCGGCCGCCCCTTGCCGTCCACCACCGGATAGGCGCGGTGGTCGGCATCGGCAAAGAAACGCGCCGCCTCGTTCACCGTCATCGTCGCGGGCAGGGTTGCAGGCGTCGGCGTCATGATCTGCGCGACCCGGACCAGGCTCAAGGGGTCGACGGCATATTCCTGGCTCAGATGGCGGCCGCGCCGCGCGATCTTCTCGGTCAGGATCGACCGGCGCAGCACCAGCACCGCAATGGCATAGGCCGCCACGCTCGCCGCCGCCGTCACCGGCAGCGCGTCAAACCGCCCGGTCAGCTCGACCGCGAAGATCGACGCGGTCAACGGCGCGCGCATCGACGCGCTCATCATCGCTGCCATCCCCGCCAGCGCATAGAGCGGCACCCCGCCCGGCAGCGCATGTCCCGCCAGTGCTCCCAACGCCCCGCCCAGCATCAGCAGCGGTGCGAGAATGCCGCCCGACGTGCCCGACCCCAAAGCGATCAGCCACACCACCGCCTTGACGATCAGCAGCAACAGGATCGCCTTCACCACCATCGAGCCGAGCAGCAGCGCCTGGATATTGTCATAGCCCGCACCCAGCACGCGCGGGTCGGTCATGCCGCCGATGCCGACCGCCACCGCGCCGATCGCGGGCCACCACATCCAATGGACCGGCAGGCCGTGAAACCCGTCCTCGATCCGATAGAGCGCCCAGGACAGGCCCGACGCGATCGCGCCGACGCCCAGGCCGAGCACCACCGCGCCGACCAGCGCCACCGCATCATAGGAGAGCGCCATGGGCAGCGGGAACATCGGCCCCGCGCCGATCAGCCAGGGCCGCCACGCGATCGCGGTCAGCGCGGCGACCGCGACCGGCACGAAGCTGCGCGGTTTCCACTCGAACAACAGCACCTCGACGCCCAGCAGCATCGCGGCAAAGGGCGTACCGAAGATCGCGGTCATCCCCGCCGCCGCACCCGCGACCAGCAACGTCTTGCGCTCCGACGCGCTCAGGTGAAAGCATTGCGCCAGCAGCGACCCGATCGCGCCGCCGGTCATGATGATCGGTCCCTCCGCGCCGAACGGCCCGCCCGACCCGATCGAGACGGCGGCGGACAAGGGCTTGAGCACCGCGACCTTGGGCGACAAGCGGCTCTGGCCGAACAGGATCGCCTCTATCGCCTCGGGGATGCCGTGGCCGCGAATCTTGTCCGACCCGAACCGTGCCATCAGGCCGATGATGAGGCTGCCGACCACCGGCACCGCCAGCGTCCGCCAGCCTTGCGCCGCCGGGCCGATCGCGACGGGCGCAAAGGAAAACTGGCCGTACCAGCCCATATTCGTCGCCAGCGCGATCAGCTTCAGCAGCACCCAGGCCGCCACCGCCCCGCCGGTACCGATGACCAACGCCGCCATCGCCAGCGCCAACATCCGCCGATCGGCACTGTGGTCGGCGAGTCGAACCATGGGAGCGGGCAGCGGCAGGGCGCGGGCAATCGTCATGGCGAAGCCAATATATCGCATTACGATATTTCTCAAGACGGATGATGTGTGGCATGGGCCAGCGCATGGACGATCCGATCAGCGACCGGGATTACCGCGCCCTTGCCGGGTTCCGCCGACAGCTCCGCACCTTCCTGTCGTTCAGCGAAGAGGCGGCGGCACAGGCGGGCATCACCGCGCAACAGCATCAGGCGCTGCTGGCCTTGCGCGCCGCGCCTGACCGCGCGCTGCTGATCGGGGAACTGGCCGAGCATCTGCGCCTGCGCCCGCACAGCGCCTCGGGCCTGGTCGACCGGCTGGAAAAGCTGGGGCTGGTCCAGCGCGACCGGGCGACGGATCGGCGACGCGTGCCGGTCACGCTGACCGATCGGGGCGCCGAGACGATCGCCACGCTCGCGCTCGCCCACCGCGCGGAGCTACGCCGGTTGCGGCCGTTGCTGGTCGAAATGCTGTCCGAACTCTGATCGAGCATGAATCCTCCCCTCGCAGGGGAGGCGGCAGGGCGAAGCCCTGACGGAGGGGTGTCACCCTATCGAGAGCGAGACACCCCTCCACCAGCTTCGCTGGTCCCCCTCCCCTTGCAGGGGAGGAATTTATTGGCCCAAAAACAAAAGCGGGCGCGATTCCCATCGCGCCCGCTTCATGTTCGGCGAAAGGACCTGGATCAGGCCTGGTTCGCCTGGGCCTGGGTCACATCCTGCTGGAAGTGATCGCCGGCCGCCACCGTGCAGTTCTGGAAGGCGACGGGGGTGAAGGTTTCGACCCCGGCGACATCCTCGTCGGTCTTCACCTTGCCATGCGGCCCACGGACCGGCTGGAAGGCGACGACCTCGGGGCGGAAGGTGGCGAGCACGTCGGCGGTATCGCGGCAGGCGACGGTACGCTCGGCATTACCGTTCTTCACCACCGCGATGGCCTCCATACCATTGGCGAGCGGGACACGCGCCTGCTCCCAGATTTGCGGCTGGTGCGCCATATGTACCGGCCGCGCCACGGCAGCACCCGCCGTCAGCATCAGGGCTCCACCAACAACACCGATCATCAGCTTGTTCATGACTACCTCCTTTGCAAGCATAGCCAAAACCCGTGATCTGCCCGATCGGTTTCCGTTACTTTCGACCTTACAATTCTTTAATCTGCCTTCCAAAAACTGTTCATCATGTATCGCGAATGACGCCGTCGTCATCATGGGCGATGCTGTCCGCCACGGCCTGCCCGCATGGCGTCCAACTCCATTGCGCCGCCGCGCCCCTTCCATTATAGGCGCGCCATCCCGCCTCGGGCCTCAGCATGGGGGCGCCGGGGCTGTACTCATTTCAGGGGACCGCCGCATGGCTCGCCGCCGCCAAATCTACGAAGGCAAGGCCAAGATCCTGTACGAAGGCCCTGAGCCTGGCACGCTGATCCAGTATTTCAAGGACGACGCCACCGCGTTCAATGCCCAGAAGAAGGGCACGATCAACGGCAAGGGCGTGCTGAACAACCGCATCTCCGAGCATGTCTTCACCATGCTCGACCATATCGGCGTGCCGACCCACTTCATCCGCCGCCTGAACATGCGCGAGCAGCTGATCCGCCAGGTCGAGATCGTGCCGATCGAGGTCGTGGTGCGCAACGTCGCGGCGGGCTCGCTGTCCAAGCGTCTCGGCATCGAAGAGGGCGTGAAGCTGCCCCGCACGATCATCGAATATTATTACAAGGACGATGCGCTGGGCGACCCGATGGTCACCGACGAGCATATCGCCTGCTTCGGCTGGGCGAGCCAGGAAGAGATGCACGACATCGCCGACCTGGCGATCCGCGTGAACGACTTCCTGTCGGGCATGTTCGCCGCGATCGGCATCCGCCTGGTCGACTTCAAGCTGGAATTCGGCCGCATCTGGGACAATGATTTCGGCCGGATCATCCTGGCCGACGAGATCAGCCCCGATGGCTGCCGCCTGTGGGACATGACCACCAACGAGAAGCTGGACAAGGACCGTTTCCGCCGTGATCTCGGCGGCGAAGTCGAGGCCTATCAGGAAGTGGCGCGCCGTCTGGGCCTGCTGCCCGAGGGGGGCGACACCGCCGTCCTCGATCTGGAAGAACACCGCAAGAGCCGGGGCAAGTAATGAAGCTGAAGATTTTCGTCACCCTGAAGCCCGGCGTGCTCGACCCGCAGGGCAAGGCGATCCACCATGCGCTGGAAAGCCTGGGCTTTGCAGGCGTCAATGACGTGCGCGCGGGCAAGCTGATCGAGCTGGAAGTCGCCGATGCGACGACCGACGCGCAGATCGACGACATGTGCCGCCAATTGCTCGCTAACACCGTGATCGAGAATTACCGGGTGGAGCGCGCCTGATGAAGACCGCCGTCATCGTCTTTCCGGGCTCGAACTGCGACCGCGACCTCGCCGTTGCGCTGGAGGCGGTAACGGGCGTCAAGCCGGCCATGGTCTGGCACGGCGACAGCGAACTGCCCGAAGGGCTGGGGCTGATCGGCGTGCCGGGCGGCTTTTCCTATGGCGATTACCTCCGCTGCGGCGCGATCGCGGCCCGCTCGCCGATCATGCGCGCGGTGGTGGATGCGGCGAACAAGGGCACGCCGGTGTTCGGCGTGTGCAACGGCTTCCAGGTGCTGGCCGAGACCGGTCTGCTGCCGGGCGCGCTGATGCGCAACCGCTCGCTCAACTTCGTGTGCCGCGACGTGAACCTGGAGGTCGCCAACACCGACAGCGCCTTCACCCGCCTTTACGAACAGGGTGAGACGATTCGTATTCCGGTCGCGCATCATGACGGCAATTACTTTGCCGATGCCGACACGCTCGACCGGCTGGAAGGCGAAGGCCGCGTGGCCTTCCGCTATGCCGAGGACGTCAACGGCTCGGCCCGCAACATCGCGGGCGTGCTGAACGAGAAGCGCAACGTGCTGGGCATGATGCCCCACCCCGAACGCCGCATCGAAGCCGCGCATGGCGGCGACCATGGCCGCCGGTTGTTCGAGGGCCTGCTGGAGATGGTCGGGGCATAACTGCCCTACCCTCCGTTCAGCCTGAGCGAAGTCGAAGCCCGTCCTGAGCGCCTGCCTTGGCAGGCAGTCGAAGGGGCCACGGGATGACTTATGGGGAGGCGAGGCAACTCGCCTCCCCCTTTTATTGGACTCACGCGAAGCCGCGAGGACGCGAAGAAGAAGGTGGGTTCGCGCGGAGGCGCGGAGGACGCAGAGGGGTCTCGCGTTTGGAGACGCCTTCCTGCCTCACTCAGGCTTATGAGAGAAGGTCATGCAGCTGACGCTACGCCTGCCTTCTCTGCGTCCTCCGCGCCTCCGCGCGAACAAATCCTCTTTAAAACTCTTCGCGTCATCGCGGCTTCGCGCGAATCAAAACCCCGCTCAAACCCGCGCCCGGAACGGCGTGAAGTCCGTCCCCTCATCGAACACATCCACCCCCTCGGTCCGCTTCAGAAAGCCGACGATCAGATAGGTCACCGGAGTCAGCAGCACTTCCCAGCCCACCTTCAGCGCCCATTGCGTGAACAGCACCACGACCACCAGATGCGGCGTCCAGCCGACCGCGCCCCAGAAGGCCAGTGGATAGAAGATCAGGCTGTCCACCCCCTGCCCCACCAGCGTCGAGCCGATGGTGCGCGACCACAGGTGCCGCCCGCCGGTCCAGACCTTCATCCGCGCCATCACATAGGCATTGGCGAACTCGCCTGCCCAGAAGGCGCAGACACTGGCCAGCACGATGCGCGGCACCTGACCGAAGATCACGTCATAGGCAGCCTGGTTGGTCCAGCTGGGCGCGGGGGGCAATGCCACGACCACATAGCTCATGAATGCCATGAACAGCACCGCCGCCGTCCCCGCCCAGATCACGCGCCGGGCTCGCGCATAACCATAGACCTCGGTCAGCACGTCGCCGATGACGTAACTGAGCGGAAAGAACAGGATACCCGCCCCGAACGGCCACTGCCCGACCAGCGGCAGGTCGATGACCGCCACCTTGCCCGCACCGATGACGTTGGACAGCAGCAGGATGGTGACGAACGCCGCCATGACGAAGTCAAACCAGCGGAACGCGCCATGTTCCATATCCCGGCTCGCCACCACCCGTTCCACGCCCATGCCGATCCCTTTCACCGTGAGGGGCGACATTTATCGCCATTCCCAACCCGCGCAAACCACGCTAGGAACGCGCCCATCCGCGCGTCCGTAGCTCAGTTGGATAGAGCAAGGAGCTTCTACCTCCTCGGTCGGGGGTTCGAATCCCTCCGGGCGCGCCAATCACCACACGGCATCGGCCTCACCAGCGCGTGCGCAGCGTCAGGCCATAGGTGCGCGGTTCCGCCAGATAGGACCCGAACAACGCGTTGGCGTTGGCATAGGTCGGCGCGCCGAAGCGCTGGACCTGCGACAGGCTGCCCGAGCCCTGGAAGGGCATGTTGAAGGCGACCTGCTGGTAGTTCGTGTTGAGGATATTCTGGCCCCAGAATTCCAGCGCCCAGCGCTGGTCCTTGCCGTGCAGGCCGATGCGCGCATTCATCAGGAAGAAGCCGTCCTGCTTCTTTTCGACGAACAGGTCGGAGCCGGTGTTATAGTCGCTGGTCATGCGGCCATCGACATAGAATAACGCCGTCAGCCCGGTCCCGGCGATGGGCGGCGTCCAGCTGGCCGAGGATGTCACGACATGGCGCGGCGCGTTCGACATCATGCTGCCGGGCAGCAGGAACAGCGCGTTGCTGAGCGGCTCGCCCGCGTCGCTGCCGACCAGGTTGCGGGCATAGTTGGTATGGGCATAGGTATAGCCCAGGTTGAAGGTGACGTCGCGCGTCGGGTACATACCGGCTTCCAGCTCGATCCCCTGCGTCACCACACCGGCCTTCACCTTGCCGGTGCAGCGGCCGGTCGTCGGGGAGTCGTCGCGATCGGCACCGCCCAGGTCGTTGCCGCACGCGCTGATATTCTGGACGATATAGCCGGTGCCGTTGAAGGTGTTCAGCTGGAAGTTCTTGAATTCCGAACGGAAGGCGGCGGCGTTCAGGGTGAAGGTACGCGAGGTGAACTTCACCCCCAGCTCATAGGCGTTCACCGTTTCGGGATCGAAGCGCAGATTGGTGACCGACGCCGCCGTCGGCGTCCCGAACACGTTCGGGGTGAGGTCCGACCGCTCCAGATTATAGCCGCCCGCCTTATAGCCGCGCGCATAGGAACCATAGACCAGCGTGCTGGCCACCGGCTTCCACGACACCACGGCGGTGCCGGTGAACTGCCCCTCGCGGATCGAATCGGACAGCGGCAGCCCGGTGAGCGCAGACGTCGAATTGCCGTTGCAGCTCAGCGTCAGGATGCCCCCGGCCAGATTGGCCAAGGTCGGATTGCCGCTCTGCAGGAAGGGCCGAAGCGCGGCCTGCTGCAGCGGGCAGGCGGTGTTGTTGTTCTCGAAATTCGCACGAAGCTTTTTGTGCTCGTTGGTATAGCGAAGGCCGCCCGTCAGGCTCAGCGTGTCGGTCACGCGGAAGATATTGTGCGTGAAGAAGGCATAGTTGGTGCTGGTCTGGTCATAGAGATCGCGGAGGCCGCCGACATTGTTGATCGTGCTCAACCGGTCGATCGTCCCGACCAGCGTCGGCCCCAGCGCGCCGGTCAGGACGGCACGCCCCGCCGCACTGAGGCAGCCCGGATTGGCGGGGTTCTGCAACGCCGCCGCCGGATTGATCGTCGCGACGACGCGGCAGGCGGCGAAGGCGCCATATTGCGAGCCGAAGGTCAGGTTGTCCG
This sequence comes from Sphingomonas sp. Sph1(2015), assembly GCF_001970915.1. Lineage (NCBI taxonomy): Bacteria > Pseudomonadati > Pseudomonadota > Alphaproteobacteria > Sphingomonadales > Sphingomonadaceae > Sphingomonas > Sphingomonas sp. Sph1(2015). Next base: position 7,766 of record NZ_MQUI01000048.1, on the reverse strand, counting down.
AGACCTGAAGGTCTTCATGCGCGAAATAGCCGCCGACCAGCCAGTCGAGCCGATTGTTCAGGATCGACCCGCTGAGCCGCGTTTCCTGGGTGAAGGTCTTGAACTGGCGATAGGCCAGGCCATTGTCCGGGCGATCGATGATGTCGACATTGCTATAGTCGACATCGCCCGCACCCCCCGCCTTATATTCGCGATAGGCGGAGATGGAGATCAGCTGGACCTTGCCGATGTCCCAGCCGACGCGCGCCGACACGCCATAATCCTCGGTCACATTGGAATAGGCGTGGCCCGGTGTCTGCGCGATCCGGCGGTTATAGGGATCGCCCGCGCTGGGCAGGACGCCGCCCAGGCTACGCAGGATATTGACGATGCGGTTCTGCGGATTGATCGCCGCATCCCCCGGCACGCCGGGCGTCGGATCCAGCTTCTCGCGGGTGTCGATATAGACCGCGCCGCAGCACTTCTCGTCACGGTGCGTATAATCGCCGATCAGGCGGACCGAAAAATCGTCCGTCGGCTTCCAGAACAGCTGCCCGCGCACGAACACGCGGTTGCGGTCGTTATAGTCGGTCTTGTTGACGACGTCGTACAGAAAGCCGTCGCGCTTGTTGTAGACGCCGTCGATCCGGAAGGCGAGCGTATCGCCGATCACCGGCCCGGTCACGCCGCCTGCGACGCGCACGGCATTGTAGTTGCCGTAGCTGACCTCGCCGTAACCGCCATATTTGAAGGCGGGATATTTGGTGTAGATACTGATCGCACCCGCCGAGGAATTGCGCCCCGACAGCGTACCCTGCGGGCCGCGCAGCACCTCGATACGCTCGACCTCGCCCAGATCGTTGAGGCCCGAGCCGGTGCGGCTGCGATAGACGCCGTCGATGAACACCGCGACCGAGCTTTCCAGGCCGGGATTGTCGCCCACCGTGCCGATGCCGCGAATCCGCGCCGTCGCGTTCGCCTCCGAGCCGGTCGAGCTGACCAGCAGCGAGGGTGCGAGCTGCGTCATCTGGCGGATATCGGTCGCGCCCGAATTCTGAAGCGCGACGGTGCCATAGGCGCTGACCGCGATCGGGACGCTCGACAACCGTTGCGAGCGGCGCGTGGCGGTGACGACGATATCGCCGTTATTGGGCGACTCGGCCCGGGGCTTCTTCTCGTCCGGCTTGTCCTTCGACGCGGGCGCCGGTGCCACCCCGCGCAAACCTTGCGCCGAAGCCGTTCCCGTCACCGCCAACGCCGCCGTCGATGCCAGCAGCAGACCCCAGAGTCGCATGACTTACCCCCTCCCGAACCTTATGTCGTTGATTGGAGGCATAGCTGAACAATCATACCAGCCGGTTAAGCCGGACGCCGGCGCAGGGACGTCCGACCATTCCGGCCGTTATCGGGGGGCACCCCGCCCTCTTCGCCCGGCCGCCGCGCACCGCGAAACCATCCGATGCCATGCCTGGTCCAGGCCGCATATTCGCCAGCCCGGCCGATGGCTGCTAACCTGTCGATATGTTGAAGAGTGAAATAAACCCGCGCGTCTTCTGGGGGGCCTCCGGCATCATCGCCCTGCTGCTGGTGACGACGCTCGCCATGCCGGGGACGGCCGATGCCGCGTTCAAGGCGGCGCAGGCCTGGGCGATCGACACGTTCGGCTGGTTCTATATCTCGGCGGTCGCGGTATTTCTGGTGGTGGTGCTGACACTGGGTTTCGGCCCGGCGGGCAAGCTGAAATTGGGGCCGGACGATGCCGAGCCGGACTTTCCCTATCTGTCGTGGCTGGCGATGCTGTTCGCGGCCGGGATGGGCATCGGGCTGATGTATTTCGCCGTCGCCGAACCGATCCAGCACTACATCTCACCGCCCGAAGCGCCGAGCGGCACGATCCTCGCCGCGCGCGAGGCGATGGCGATTACCTTCCATCATTATGGCGTCCATGCCTGGGCGATCTATGCGCTGGTCGGCATGAGCCTCGCTTATTTCACCTATCGCAAGGACATGCCGCTGACCCTGCGGTCGGGCCTGTCGCCGATCCTGGGCAAGCGGATCAACGGCCCGCTGGGCGACGCGATCGACATCTTCGCGGTGTGCGGGACGGTGTTCGGCGTCTCGACCTCGCTGGGGTTCGGCGTGTCGCAGATGACGGCGGGGCTGAATTACGAATATGGCATACCCGACACGCTGATGGTCAAGATCGTCGTCATCGTCGTGGTCATGGGCGCGGCCACCCTGTCCGTGCTGAGCGGCGCCGACCGGGGCGTGCGTCGCCTGTCGGAGTTGAACCTGACCGTCGCCGTGCTGCTGATGCTGTTCGTGCTGGCGGTCGGCCCGACCCTGTTCCTGCTGCGCGCACTGGTGCAGAATTTCGGCCTGTATCTCGACCATTTCGTGAAGCGGACCTTCACCCTCTATGCCTATGAACCGCGCGCCTGGATGGCGGACTGGACGCTGTTCTACTGGGCATGGTGGATCGCCTGGTCGCCGTTCGTCGGCATGTTCATCGCGCGCATCTCGCGCGGGCGGACGATCCGCGAATTCGTCATCGGCGTGCTGTTCGTGCCGACCGCCTTCACCTTCCTTTGGATGACCGTGTTCGGCAACACCGCGATCTCGCTGGACCTAGGCGGCGCGCATGGCGGGATCGCCGATGCGGTGCAGGCCAATTTGTCGACCGCGCTGTTCAAGTTCCTGGAATATCTGCCCGCCGCCAGCGTCACGTCGACGCTGGCGATCATTCTCGTCGCGATGTTCTTCGTGACCTCGGCCGATTCCGGCGCGCTGGTCATCGATACGCTGGCCTCGGGCGGCAGCGAGGAGACGCCGCGCTGGCAGCGTATGTACTGGTGCGTGCTGCTGGGTGCGACCGCGACGCTGTTGCTGGTCGCGGGCGGATTGGGGGCGTTGCAATCGGCGACCCTGCTCGCCGCCCTCCCCTTCTGCTTCATCATGCTGTTGCTGGCGGTCGGGCTGGTGCGCCAGACCAACGCCGATCTGGCAGGCGTGACGCTGCCCGGTGACGGCCCGGCGATCAGCGAGCGGATCAAGCGCCTGATCGTCCCCGCCCGCCGCGCCGATATCCTGGCCCAGCTCCGCGCACAGGGCGAACCGGCGTTGCAATCGGTCAAGGAGGCGCTGGAAGCCGAAGGCTGGACCGCCAGCCGGCTGGATAGCGGGGAGGACAAGGTCGAGCTGACCATCACCGCGCATGACGGCCGCCCGTTCGCCTATCGCCTGTCCCCCCGCTCGCGCCCGCTGCCTGCCTATACCGCGCTGGAGGCGCCCGAGCGTCGCCGGAGCCACGCCTGGATGATGGCCGCGCAAACCAATGGCGAGACGGGCTTTCGCGATCTGACCGGCTTTACCGTCGGTCAGATCGCGAATGACGTGCTGACCCAGCTGGAGCGCTGGCGGCTGGCCGAGGCCCATCGCAAGGACGGCTGACCCATCGGATCGAGGGGCCGGGCGACGTTCGGGGGGTGCCACGCGCCGGTCCCCGGCCTATGGCGGGCGCTGCACATAGAGGTTCGTATTTATAATGATTTGGTTGGAAGCCCTGTTTCTGGGGCTGTTGCAGGGTATCACGGAATTCCTGCCGGTATCGTCCAGCGCGCATCTGCGCATCGCGGGCACCCTGCTCCCCTCGGGCAGCGATCCCGGCGCGGCCTTCACCGCCATCACCCAGATCGGCACCGAAGCGGCGGTGCTGCTCTATTTCCGCAAGGATATCTGGCGCATCGCGATGGCCTGGCTGCGCGCGGTGATCCGCCGCCCCGCCACCCTGTCACCCGATGCGCGGATGGGCTGGCTGGTGATCCTGGGCACCCTGCCGATCGCGATCCTGGGTTTGCTGTTCAAACATCAGATCGAAGGGGGGCTGCGCGACCTGCGGATCACCGCGACGATGCTGATCGTCTTTGCGCTGGTGCTGGGCGCGGCCGACCGGATCGGGGCGAAGCGCAAGCCGCTGGAGCGGCTGGGCTGGCGCGACGGCCTGGTCCTGGGCTTTGCGCAGGCCATGGCCCTGATCCCCGGCGTGTCGCGCTCCGGCGGTACGATCAGCGCGGGGCTGCTGCTCGGTTACACGCGCGAGGCGGCGGCGCGCTACTCGTTCCTGCTGGCGATCCCGGCGGTGCTGGCGTCGGGCCTGTTCGAGCTGGCCGACAGCTGGGGGCGGTTCGGGACGTTCGGGCCGGGACCGACCTTGCTCGCCACAATGGTCGCCTTTGCCAGCGGCTATGGCGTGATCATCGTCTTCCTGCGGCTGGTGTCGACGCGCGACTATTGGCCCTTCGTGATCTATCGCATCGTGGCGGGCGCGGCGGTGTTTGCGATGCTCGCCTGGAACGTCATTCCGGCGCGGTAAGCGGATCCACCCAGTCGCGGCGCAGATGGGGCCCCGCCAACCCGACCAGCAGCGCCGCGACCGCATAAAGGCCAAGTCCACCCAGCATCGCAAAACGCAACGCGTCGCTGCCATGGAGTGGCGTCAGCGCGTCGGACAATGCCCCCAGCGCATAGATGCCGCCACCTAGCCCGATCAGGTTGTTGATCAGCAGGAACAGCGCCGCGGCCGTCGCCCGTTCGGGCGGCGCCACCAGATGCTGCACCGCCGACAGCACCGGCCCCAGCCAGGCATAGGACAGCGCCTGGGGCAGCAGGAACAGCGCAAAGGCGATGCGCACGTCCCCGCCATGGATGCCGCCCGCGAACAGCGGAATGCTGGCCAGATAGGCGATGGCGGGGACATAGCCGAACCACGCCCGGTCCCGCGCGCCCAGCCGGTCGGCCAGCCAGCCACCGCCCAGGATGCCGCCGACGCCCCCGATCAACAGCAGGCCCGCCAGGAAATGCGAGGTCGCGATCAGGTCCAGCCCGAAGCTGCGCCGCATCAGGCTGGGCAACCAGAAGGCCAGGCCATAGCCGATCATCGACCCGCTCGCCGCGCCGCAGGACAGCAGCCAGAAGGACGGCTTGCGCGCCAGCGTGCGGGCGACCGTCGCGAAGGCGGGTTGGCCCGCCCTCAGGGCAGCCCCGGGCCGGTCGCGAACGATCAGCCGGACCAGCGGCGCGACCAGAATCCCGGCCAACCCGACCACGATGAAGGCCGTGCGCCAGTCGATCCGTGCGGCGATATAGCCGCCCGCCAGCACCCCGGCCGCCGAGCCCAGCGGAATGCCCAGCGAATAGACGGAAAGCGCCAGCGCGCGACGGCGCGGCGGGAAATGGTCGCTGATGATCGCATGGGAGGGTGCGACGCCCCCCGCCTCGCCGATGCCGACGCCCAGCCGCGCGAGGAATATCTGCCCGAAGCCGGTCGCCAGCCCGCACAGCGCGGTAAAGCCGCTCCACAGCACCAGCGAGCCCGAGACGACCCAGCTCCGACTCGTCCGGTCGGCCAGCCACGCCAGCGGCACGCCCAGCGTCGAATAGAGGAGCGCAAAGGCGATCCCGCCGAGCAGCCCCAATTGCCGGTCGCTCAGCCTGAGCTCCTGCTGGATCGGCGCGGCGAGGATCGCGAGGATCTGCCGGTCGACAAAGTTGAAGATATAGACGACCAGCAGCATCGCCAGCACCAGCCGGGGGCGGGTGGATTGGGTCACCTGCGATTCCTCCCTTGCACTGGGGCCACGCGCAATATGGTGAAGGGATGTCCCGGTTCGTCAGGAAGGGTCCGCAGGCCCACAGCCGGTAGCCCAGCCATGTGCAATGAGGCCATTACGCTACCGATCGCACCATCCCGGCGAAGGCCGGGATCCAGTTGGGAGGGCGCCAGTAACCCCCCTCCATCGTTCGGCAACTGGACCCCGGCCTTCGCCGGGGTGGTGCCTGTTGGAAATGGAGGGCCGATCTTCGCGACGTTTAATCCCGATCCCTTGGCGGTGCCTCGCGGCACCCAATAACCAAGCCGCAGCCCCGCCCCGCGGGGCCGCGAGTCTTGGTTATTCCCACTCGATCGTGCCGGGCGGCTTGCTGGTATAGTCGTACACGACGCGGTTGATGCCCTTCACCTCGTTGATGATCCGGGTCGTCACGCGCGGCAGGAAGTCGCCGGGGAAGTCGAACGCCTGCGCCGTCATGCCGTCGACCGAGGTCACCGCGCGCAGCGCCAGCACCGAGTCGTAAGTGCGGCCATCGCCCATGACGCCGACCGAGCGTACCGGCAGCAGCACCGCAAAGGCCTGCCAGATGGCGTCGTACAGACCCGCCTTGCGAATCTCTTCGAGATAGATGGCGTCCGCCTTGCGCAGGATGTCGCAGCGCTCGCGCGTCACCTCGCCGGGGATACGGATGGCAAGGCCGGGTCCGGGGAACGGATGGCGGCCGACGAACACGTCCGGCAGGCCCAGTTCGCGACCCAGCACGCGGACCTCGTCCTTGAACAGCTCGCGCAAAGGCTCGACCAGCTTCATGTTCATGCGCTCAGGGAGACCACCGACATTGTGGTGGCTTTTGATCGTCACCGATGGGCCGCCGGTGAAGCTGACGCTCTCGATCACGTCCGGATAGAGCGTGCCCTGCGCGAGGAACTCGGCGCCGCCGATCTTCTTGGCCTCGGCCTCGAACACGTCGATGAAGGTCTTGCCAATGAACTTGCGCTTGGCTTCCGGATCGGTGACGCCCGCCAGGCCGTCCATGAACAGGTCCTGCGCATCCACATGGACCAGCGGGATGTTGTAGTGGCCGCGAAACAGGCTGACGACCTGCTCGGCCTCGCCCTGGCGCAGGATGCCGCCATCAACGAACACACAGGTCAGCTGGTCGCCGATCGCCTCATGGATCAGCAGCGCCGCCACCGACGAGTCGACCCCGCCCGACAGGCCGCAAATGACCTTGGCCGAGCCGACCTGCTCGCGGATCTCGGCGATCTTGGCGGCGCGGAATTCCGCCATGGTCCAGTCGCCCGAAAGCCCGGCGACATGGCGGACGAAATTGGCGATCAGCTTCGCGCCATCGGGGGTGTGAACGACCTCCGGGTGGAACTGCATCGCATAGATGCGGCGTTCCTCGTTCGCGATGATCGCATACGGCGCGCCGGGGCTGGTCGCGACGACGCGGAAGCCCGGCGCGAGAGCCGTGACCTTGTCGCCATGGCTCATCCACACCTGATGGCGCTCGCCGGTCGCCCAGAGGCCGTCGAACAGGGAGCATTCGCCCTCGACGGTGATGAACGCCTCGCCGAACTCGCCGCTGTCGCCCTTCTCGACCTTGCCGCCCAGCTGCTCGGTCAGCGCCTGCTGGCCATAGCAGATGCCCAGCATCGGCAGACCGCTGTCGAGGATCGCCTGCGGAATGCGCGGGGAATTCTCGTCGACGACCGAGGCGGGGCCACCCGACAGGATGACCGCAGCGGGGTTGATCCGCGCGAACGCCGCTTCGGCGGATTGGAAGGGAACGATCTCGCTATAGACCCCCGCCTCGCGCACGCGGCGCGCGATGAGCTGGGTGACCTGGCTGCCGAAATCGACGATGAGGATGCTGTCCGGGTGCTCCATGGCGGTCCGATAGCGATGTCTTTTGCGAAAAGCTACCGGGCGACGACGGTTTCCGGTGTGCTGGTTGGGACCTTGGGAAGTACCGAAAGCCCTCGGCTGCGCTGAACAGCATTACCGGGCGCACCCCTCCCCTTCAGGGGAGGGGTTGGGGTGGGGCATCGCCATGGGCGTTTCGCTTGCGGAAGCGCCCCACCCCCGGCCCCTCCCCTGAAGGGGAGGGGTGGGCAGAGTTGATCGTTTTCGACTCTAATCGATGCGGGGGCATCGTTTACCTGAAACTGGGAT
>NZ_MQUI01000047.1:0-27915 GCF_001970915.1 Sphingomonas sp. Sph1(2015) | reverse complement strand
CCCGCCTGCGGGAGGGGAGGAAGAAGAAAAAGGCGGGAATTTGCGGGACTGCCATCCCTCCCCCATGTGGAAAACTTGACTTTTGCCCCCAAATCCGCAAGCGGCATAAGCTGCTGGGCGCGTGCGGGGCGATTCCCATTCCGCACCAAATTCCGGAAAATTGCATGAGCTTTGCCGATCTCGGCCTCTCCGACGAACTTCTCAAGACGGTCACCGACGCCGGCTATACCGAGCCGACGCCGATCCAGGCCTCCGCCATCCCCTCGGTGCTGATGATGCGCGACATCATCGGCATCGCGCAGACGGGCACGGGCAAGACCGCCGCCTTTGTCCTGCCGATGATCGACATCCTGGCGCATGGCCGCAGCCGCGCACGGATGCCGCGCAGCCTGATCCTGGAGCCGACGCGCGAACTCGCCGCGCAGGTGGCCGAGAATTTCGAGAAATACGGCGCTGGCCAAAAGCTCTCGATGGCGCTGCTGATCGGCGGCGTCTCGATGGGCGACCAGATCAAGGCGCTGGAAAAGGGCGTCGACGTGCTGATCGCGACGCCGGGCCGGTTGATGGACCTGTTCCAGCGCGGCAACATCCTGCTGACCGGTTGTTCGATGCTGGTCATCGACGAGGCGGACCGGATGCTCGACATGGGCTTCATCCCCGATATCGAGGAAATCTGCACCAAGCTGCCCAAGCAGCGCCAGACTCTGCTGTTTTCCGCGACGATGCCACCGCCGATCAAGAAGCTGGCCGACAAGTTCCTGGAAAACCCCAAGACGATCGAGGTCGCGCGTCCCGCCTCGACCAACATCAACATCGCCCAATTCGTGGTGCCCGTCGCGCCCCAGTCGTTCGAGAAGCGCAAGCGCCTGCGCCAGCTGCTCGGTCAGGAAGAGGTTCGCAACGCGATCATCTTCTGCAACCGCAAGACGACGGTGCGCGAGCTGAACAAGTCGCTGAAGCAGCATGGTTTCCGCTCGGGCGAAATCCATGGCGACATGGAACAGCCCCAGCGTCTGGCCGAGCTGGAGCTGTTCAAGCGCGGCGACATCAACATCCTGGTCGCCTCGGACGTCGCGGCGCGCGGGCTGGACATCAAGGGCGTCAGCCACGTCTTCAACTTCGACGCACCCTGGCACCCGGACGATTATGTCCACCGCATCGGCCGCACCGGCCGTGGCGGCGCGACCGGCACCGCATACACCTTCGTCGCGCCTGATGACGCCGAGAATCTGGAAAATATCGAGAAGCTGACCGGTCAGAAGATCGACCGCCTCGAACTCCCCGCCCCCGCCGAAGAGGAACGCCCCGCCCGGCGCACGCGCCGCGATCGCAGCGCCCGCCCGGCCGAGGTCGAGACGGTGGAAGCGGAAACCGAGGCCGTCGAGGAAGCCCCCCGCACCCGTCCCGCCCGGACGCGTCGCGAAGAGCCCCGGGCACCGCGTCGGGACGATCGCCGCGATCGTCGCCGTTCCAACGCGGACGAAGCACCCGATGACGGCGGCTGGAACGGCCCTATCCCGGACTTCCTGAAGGTCTCGTTCGGGATCTGACCGATGTCGCTCGACATCATCAGCTTCGTCGAGCCGCAACCGACGAGCCTTGCCAGCCCATGCGTCCTGGTCTGCACGATGGACAAGGCGACCGGCTGGTGCCTGGGCTGCGCGCGCACCATCCGCGAGATTTCGAACTGGAGCGCCAAGCCCGCCGAGGAACGCCGCGCGATCCTGGCGGCCCTGCCCGCGCGTCAGGCTGAAATGGCGGCGCGCAAGGGCTGAGGCCTTCCCGGCCCCCGTTCAGCCTGAGCGAAGTCGAAGGCCAAGGGAAAACCTCGCCGCGAGGGATTTGGGCTTGGCCGCTATGGGGCAGCGTGGCCTTCGACTTCGCTCAGGCTGAACGGAGGGCGGTCAACGGAGGGCGGTCATAGGGACGGGGGGCTTTTACCGCCCCACGAACCGCCCCGGCCGCCGCTCGGTCACCGCGCGCACGCCTTCGGTAAAATCCTCGGTCCGCATCAGCTTGGCCTGCTCGGCCAGTTCATGATCGGTCGCCGCCTCGACCAGCGCGCGCAGATCGCCGCGGATCGTCCGCCGCGTCGACGCCACCGCCAACGGCGCGGCGGCGGCGATCTCCTGCGCCAGCGCCAGTGCGGTCGCCTGCAGCGCTTCGGCCGATACCAGCTGGTCGACCAGCCCCCAGCGCTCGGCCTCCTCGCCCCGGATACGCCGCCCGGTCAGCAGCATCATCGCCGCGCGCTGGCGCCCGATCACCCGTTCCAGCACCGCCGAGATGCCAAAGCCCGGATGCAGCCCGAGCTGGACGAAGTTCGCCACGAAACGCGCCTCGGGCGTCGCGATACGGAAATCGGCGACCAGCGCCAGCCCCAGTCCGGCCCCGACCGCCGCACCCTGCACCGCCGCGACCACCGGCGTCGCTACGCCGAACAGCCGCGCCGCCGCCATGTAGAAGGGGCTGCGCTCGCCCGGCGGCAACGGCTCGGCGACCGGGTTCGCATGGATCAGGTCGGCGCCTGCGCAAAATACCCGACCCTCTGATCGAAGCAGGATCGCACGAATCGCGGGGTCCGAATCCACATCGTCGAACGCATCCGCCAATTGCGAAATGGTTCCCAGCCCCAGGTGATTATTGGGCGGATTCCGTAACGTCAGAATGGCGACAGGCCCGTCATGGCGGATTTCGATAGTCATGACGTCCTATTAGACCGGCTTCGGCACCAGAGGCCAGCGCCATACCCGTTGCTCGAAAGACACAGCAACGAAGCATAGTGCGGGCGGGCACGAAGAGGTACTTGAGCCCGTCCCCCCGACCGGACTAGACAATGGCCATGTGGACTAGACAATGGCCATGTCAGGTGATCGGCCGATAACGGGACGACGCCTAGGCATCGGGAGCCCTCGGGCTCCGTGCCGGGAGGGGATGCCGGGCGGCCTGGAAAACGGGCCGCCCTTTCCCCCATTATCGCCGCGCCCGATCTCCCCTTGTCATCCGATGGAACCCGTCCGCCCGATGCGGATTGCTAAGGACCTGGATTGACCGGCGGCTGGCCGAAGGGATGGCCGCCGCTTTTGGGGATATGGCGATGCCCGACACCATCCTGATTACCGGCGCCTCCGCCGGGCTGGGCGCGGATTTCGCGCGGGCGCTGGCCCGGAAGCCGGCGACGCTGGTCCTGACCGCCCGGCGAACGGACCGGCTGGCGGCCCTGGCCCAGGAACTGGGCGCGCGGCCGGATGTCGAGGTGCATGTCATCTCCGCCGATCTCGGGCGGCCCGAAGGGGTCAGGACGCTGCTCGACGGGATCGCCGACCGGGGCCTGGTTGTGGACACGCTCATCAACAATGCCGGCTTTGGCGCGCTGGGTGACTTTGCCGACAGCGATCTGGCGACGCAGACGGGGATGATCGACCTCAATGTGCGGGCGCTGGTGATGCTGACCCACGCCATGCTGCCGCCGATGCTGGCACGCGGGCGCGGGCGTGTGCTGAACGTCGCCTCGACCGCCGCGTTTCAGCCGGGGCCGTATATGGCGGTCTATTATGCCAGCAAGGCGTTCGTGCTGCACTTTTCCGAGGCGCTGCATGAGGAGGTGAAAGGGCGTGGCGTAGCGGTGACGGCGTTGTGCCCTGGGCCGACCAGGACCGAGTTCGCCGATGTGGCGGGCATGGCAGAGACACCGCTGTTCGAGCGCTTCGCCGCCGGGTCGGAACAGGTGGTGCGCGACGGCCTTGCCGCGCTGGAGCGGGGGCAGGCGGTGATGGTGTCGGGGCTGCTCAACCGACTGACCGCCGCCAGCACGCGGGTCGCGCCGCGCGGGGTGCTGCGGCGGGCCGTCGCCAGGCTTCAAAGCGGGCGCAAATAGGTTTTGTTCGCGCGGAGGCGCGGAGGACGCAGAGATGTCTGGATGAGACACACCGGCCTCCACCCTATCGATCCGTAGACAAAGCCGCGCCGATGAAAAAGGCGGGCAGCCCGCGACTGAGCGATCTCTCCCTGCGTCCTCTGCGCCTCTGCGCGAACCTATTGGTCGCTGCGGCTGCCCCGCACGCTGTCGAAGGCGTAGAGCCCGCACCCCAACCAGATCAGCACGAAAGTGACGATATGGACCGGCTTGAGCGGCTCGCCGAACAGCAGCACCGCCTGCGCGAATTGCAGGGTCGGGGCGATATATTGCAGCAGGCCGAGCGTCGTGTAACGCATCCGCCGCGCGGCCGCCGCGAACATCAGGAGGGGGGCCGCCGTCACCGCGCCCGCCAGGATCAGCAGCATGTCGAGATGCCGGTCCACCCCGAATGCCGCCGTGCCATCGCCGCTCGCCTGGAACAGCACGAACAGCGCAGGCGCGGCGAGCAACAATGTCTCGACCGTCAGGCCGCCCAGCGCATCGATCGCTGCGATCTTGCGGACGAAACCATAGAAACCGAAGGACAGCGCCAGTGCCAGCGAAATACCGATCGCACCGCCGCCATTGATCGCCAGCACCGCCACGCCGACGCCTGCGATGCCGACCGCGATCGCCTGCCCCCGCCGGATTCGCTCGCCGAGCAGGGTGACGCCCAGCACGACATTGACCAGCGGGTTGATGAAATAGCCCAGGCTGGCTTCCAGAACATGATTGTTCTGCACCGACCAGATATAGACCAGCCAGTTGAGCGCGATCAGCGCCGCGCTGGCGCAGAGCAGCAGCAAGGTACGGCCCCGCGCCGCCGCGACGATGGCCTTGCCGCGTCGCGCGACCAGCACGACGACCGCGAGCAGAAGGAGCGACCACAGGATGCGGTGCGCCAGCACCTGAAGCGCGGGCACGCCCTTCAGCAGCTTGAGATAGAGCGGCAATATGCCCCAGCTGACATAGGCGCCGATGCCCAGCAACAGGCCGGTACGCGCGGGTTGAGCGGTCGTCATGCCGCCCCCTCTTCACGCTTGGGGGACCGATGGCAAGCCGGGGGGTTAGCCCGCGACCATCCCGTCGACCTCGACCGCGCCGCCCAGATTGACGACCCGGCCCGATACCATGCCGGTGATCCGCACCGATGCGCTGCGCTCGACGATGACGTCGCCTGCGACCATGCCCTTGATCGTGGCATGGACACCGGAGGCGACGAGAACGTCACCGCCGACCATTCCGCGCACCGTCCCGTCCGACGTCATTTCCAGCGATCCCGCCGTCATTCCGCGCATGGCGTCCTCCTGTTTCGGGGTGAGGACGCATGCCTGGCGGATAGGTTCATGCGTGCGCTTCGACTTCGCTCAGCGTGAACGGCTGTTGGTCTTGATCCCACATATCCGTTGAGCCTGAGCGAAGTCGAAGGCCAAGGGAATCCCTCAATCCGCGAACAGCATCACCGGCGTTTCCAGCAACCGCTTCAACGCCTGGACATAGCTCGCCGCATCGTAACCATCGACGACCCGGTGGTCGCAGCTGATCGACAGGTTCATCAGCTTGGCGCGCGCGATCGTCTCGCCGCCGCGCCCGTCGGAGCGGAAAACGGGCCGCTCGACGATGCGGTTGGGGCCGATGATCGCGACCTCGGGCCGGTTGATGACCGGCGTCGTCGCGATCCCGCCGAGCGGCCCGAGCGAGGTCAGGGTGATCGTGCCGCCGCCCATGTCGCCGCTCGCGATGCTGCCCGCGCGCGCCGCTTCGGCGAGACGGCCGATCTCGGTCGCGAGTTGCCAGACATTGCGGCTCTCGGCGTTGCGGATGACCGGGACCATCAGCCCGGCGGGAGTCTGCGTCGCCATGCCCATATGGACGGCCCCCGAGCGGTTCACCACGCCCGCCTCGTCGTCATAGCGCGCGTTGAGCATCGGGAAGTCGGGCAGGGTCTTGCAGATCGCGACGATCAGCAGCGGCAGCATCGTCAGCTTGGGCCGGTTGCCGCGCCCGGCGTTCAGCTGCGCGCGCGTCTCCTCCAGCGCGGTGACGTCGATTTCCTCGACATAGGTGAAGTGCGGGATGGCACGCTTGGAGGCGGCCATATTCTCGGCGATGCGGCGACGCATGCCGATGACGCGCACGGCCTCATCCGCGCGGGGCGCGCGGGCGGGGGTGTAGCCCTGGCCCGACCCATAGCGCAGGAAAGCGTCGAGGTCCGCATGGCGCACCCGGTCGCCCTCGGCGGGTTTCACGCTGACAAGGTCGACGCCCAGATCCAACGCGCGCGCCCGGACGGCGGGCGAGGCCAGCACCTTCTTCTCCTGCTCCCTCTCCCCTTGTGGGAGAGGGTCGGGGTGAGGGGTGGCCACGGGGGATTCGGCAGGGGGCGTAGCTTGCGACGCCCCCTCACCCCGGCCCTCTCCCACGAGGGGAGAGGGAGTGGGCGCTTCTTCAACGCCGGGGTTTTCGGCTTCCAGCACCGCCTCTTGCGTCGCGGGTGAAGCCTCTTCCACCGCATCGGTTTCGATCACCATCAGCGCCGATCCGATCGGCACCTGGTCGCCGACCTCGCCCGCCAGTTCGACGACGGTGCCCGACACGGGGGATTCCATCTCGACCGTGGCCTTGTCGGTCATCATGTCGGCGACCGACTGATCCTCCTCGACCCGGTCGCCGAGTTGCACGTGCCAGGCGACGATCTCGGCCTCGGAAATGCCTTCGCCGATATCGGGCAGGCGGAAGGTGAAACGAGCCATGTCAGGCGTCCTTCAACAAGGTCTTGAGCGCCTGGCCGATACGGACCGGGCCGGGGAAATAGGCCCATTCCAGGCTGTGCGGATAGGGCGTGTCGAAGCCGGTCACGCGCGCGATCGGCGCTTCGAGGTGATAAAAACAGCGTTCCTGGACCAGCGCGGACAGCTCCGCGCCGTAACCGCCGGTGCGCGTCGCCTCGTGCACGATCATGCAGCGGCCGGTCTTCTTCACCGACGCCTCGATCGCCTCGATGTCGAGCGGGACGAGGGTGCGCAGGTCGATGATCTCGGCATCCACGCCCAGATCGGCGACCACGGCGGCGCAGACATGGACCATCGTGCCATAGCACAGGATCGTCACCGCTTCCCCTGCGCGCACCGTCGCCGCCTTGCCCAGCGGGATCTTGTAATAGCCGGTGGGGACCTCGCCACCGGGATGCTTCGACCAATTCTCCGCCGGGCGATCCCAATGGCCGTTGAAGGGGCCGTTATAGATGCGCTTCGGCTCGAAGAAGAGGACGGGGTCGTTGTCCTCGATCGCGGCGATCAGCAGGCCCTTGGCGTCATAGGGCGTGGCGGGGATCACCGTCTTGATGCCCGAGACATGGGTGAAGATGCCCTCTGGCGACTGGCTGTGCGTCTGGCCGCCGAAGATGCCGCCGCCGAAGGGCGAGCGTACCGTGATCGGCGCGGTGAACTCGCCCGCCGAGCGATAGCGCAGCCGCGCCGCCTCGCTGACCAACTGGTCGAGCGCGGGATAGATATAGTCGGCGAACTGAATCTCCGGCACCGGGCGCAGGCCGTATGCCCCCATGCCGACCGCGACGCCGATGATGCCGCATTCGGTGATCGGCGTGTCGAACACGCGCGTCTTGCCATATTTCTTCTGCAAGCCAGCGGTGGCGCGGAAGACGCCGCCGAAATAGCCGACATCCTCGCCCATCACGACCACATCCGGGTCGCGCGCCATGACCACGTCCATGGCGGAGTTGATCGCCTGGATCATGTTCATGCGGGTGGTTTCGCCCGCCTGTTCAACAGTCTCGGTCATGGTATCGCTCACTGTCCCTCTCCCAACGGGAGAGGGAGGGAGGCGCAAAGCGCCGGAAGGGTGAGGGTGTAAGCGGGGAAACTCATTTCCGCGCCCATGGCCGTCCGCTCGCCTGTTCCTCGTCGAGCATCTGCTGGCGCTGCTCGCGCAAATGCCAGGGCATCTCCTCGAACACGCCGTCGAACAGGCTGTCGAGCGGCTGGTGCAGACCGTGGCCGAGAATGCCGTTCGCCTCGGCCGCCTTTTGCGCGGCGCGGACTTCCTCGGCGACTTCCCGGTCCTGGGTCGCGTGGCGCTCTTCGTCCCACTCGCCGAGGCCGATCAGATGATCCTTCAACCGCCGGATCGGATCGCCCAGCGGCCAGGCGGTCGGCTCGCCCGCCGAGCGATATTGGGTCGGATCGTCCGAGGTCGAATGGCCTTCGGTGCGATAGGTGAAATGCTCGATCAGCGTCGGCCCCTGGTTGGTCCGCGCCCGCTCGGCCGCCCATTGCGTGGCGGCATAGACCGCCAGCGCGTCATTGCCGTCGACCCGCAGGCCCGCAATGCCATAGCCGATCGCGCGCGCGGCGAAGGTCGTCGCCTCCGCGCCCGCGAAGCCGGAGAAGCTGGAGATCGCCCACTGGTTGTTGACGACGTTCATGACGACGGGCGCGCGATAGACGGCGGCGAAGGTGCAGGCCGAGTGGAAGTCTCCCTCCGCCGTCGAGCCCTCGCCGCACCACACCGCCGCGATCCGGGTGTCGCCCTTGGCGGCGGAGGCCATCGCCCAGCCCACGGCTTGCGGATATTGCGTGGTCAGGTTGCCCGAGATCGAGAAGAACCCGGCTTCCTTGGCGGAATACATGATGGGCAGCTGCTTGCCGCCCAGCCGGTCCGCGCTGTTGGAATAAATCTGGTTCATCATGTCGACCAGCGACCAGTCGCGCGCGATGAGCAGCCCCTGCTGGCGGTAGGACGGGAAGCACATATCCTCATAATCCAGCGCATGGGCGGCGGCGACGGCGACCGCCTCCTCGCCCAGCGCCTTCATGTAGAAGCTAGTCTTGCCCTGGCGCTGCGCCCGGAACATGCGCTCGTCGAACGCGCGGAGCAGCACCATGTGGCGCAGCATCCGGCGCAGGCCATCAGGCGAGAGCTTGGGGTCCCAGGGACCGACCGCGCGGCCCTCGTCATCCAGTACGCGCACCAGCGTATAGGCGAGTTCATGGAAGCTGTCGGCGGGCGCGGCAGTGTCCGGGCGGCGCTGGGCACCGGCGGGCGGAACCTCGACACTGGCGAAGTCGACCGCATCGCCCGGCCGGAATTTCGGCTCGGGGACATGCAGTTGCAACGGGGCCAGGTTGGCGCGCGAAATGCCTTCTGGCGGCACGGCCATGCTCTCTCCTCAACGCTTCGCCCGATTCCGCTCGGGTCGTTGCTATCTTTCAACCGGATGACATTTTATTTCAAGCGCATTTTGGGGGCATTGGTCGGTCGAACGCGTCGGGTGGTGGCGTTTTTCCCACTTTTCCTCCCCTGCAAGGGGAGGTGGCAGGCGAAGCCTGACGGAGGGGTGTCCCGCTCTCGATAGGGGTGACACCCCTCCATCAGCTTCGCTGGTCCCCCTCCCCTTACAGGGGAGGAATTTTAGGTCAGTTCCCCGTGATCGCCGCCTCGAACGGCACCACGGGATGCGGCGCTTCGTCATAGAAATTGACCACCGGGGCATCGGCCCAGGCATAGCGGACCCGCACATCGCCGGGCTTCGCATCAGCCAGCCGTACCTCCGCCCCGTTCACCGTCGCATTGACGTAACGGCAGGCCGAGGCGTCGCACAGCTCGAACCCGATCGGCGAGCCTGCGCTCCACGCATGAAGCGCCCCCTGCACCCCGTCGAAACGCAGCACCACCTCACCCCCCGCGCGGGTGGCCGAGGCGATCATCGGCCCGGACGCATTGGCGCGGTCGCCCGCCTCCAGGCGGCCTTGCGCAAAGACCAGCCGCTTGGCGAGTTCGTTCTTGTCCGCCGGGTGGATGTCGTTGCGCACGCCGATATCGATCGTCGTCGCGAGCGCCGCATGGGCATCGCGCAACACCGCCAGCCGCTGCGTCTCGCGCAAGGCCGCCCAGCCGCTGTCGCCGATCTTGACCGGCGGCGATCCGAAATTGGCCAGTTGCACGATCAGGAAGGGCAGGTCCTGGCTCTGGAACTGCCGCCGCCAGCCGGTCATCAGTGCCGCAAGACGATCGCCATAGCTGGCCAGGCCGACATCCGACTCACCCTGATACCAGGCGACACCCTTCAACCCGATCGGCCCCAAAGGCGCGATCATGCCATTATACAGCGTACCCAACCCGGCATGGCTTTCCCAGGGGCTGCGCGGATAACTCTGGTCGTTCGCCTTGTAGATGGAATAGCGCCAGCCGGTGCCGAGCGGGATCGGCGCACCGCCCGCAGGGGTGAACCGGATCCGGTCGGCCGGACCGAACATGCCGCCCGGACCATAGGTATCGCCCAGCCCGACAAGGATCTCGTTGCGGCCCTTCTTCAGCGCCGAGCGCGGCACGGTATAGCGCCGCCAGTCGCCCCAGCCGAAGGTCGCGCCAACCGGCACCCCGTTGATCCAGACCGTATCCAGCTCGTCGATGCCCGCCAGCTCTATCACCCCATCGCCGGTCGGAGCGGTTGGCAGGTCGAAGCCCTGCCGGAACCAGACCAGCCCGTTATAATCGGCGAGCGCGGGCACGCCCCATTCCTCCCAAGGACCGAATTTGGGCACCGGGGTCCAGCTCAGCCGGTCGGGGGCGTTCCACGGCTCCTGCCCGCGTTTCGTCCCGCTCGCCTTGCGCCACCAGTCGCCCCAGCGCTCGCCGAAGCTACGCAGCCCCGCCGCATGATCGCGCGCATAGAGCGCCAGCAGGTCGGCATCGGCGCTCAGGCCGGGCAGCTTGCGCGCGTCGATCGCGTCGATCCAGGGCAGGATCTTGGTCCCGCCCCAGCTCGAATCGATCGCACCCATCGGCACATTCGCCTTGGCCGCCAGGTCCTTGACCATCAGATAACAGGCGGCGGAGAAATCGGCGACGCTGGCGGGCGAGGCGGCGGCCCAGACCGGGCGCTTCTCCAGCGGCTCGTCGGCGGACAGGCCGACATGATGCGCCACGTCGAGCAGGCGGATACGGTCATTGGCGGCACCAGCGACCAGCCCCTCGCCGTTCAGCGCCTGCTTGGTCGGATATTCCATGTTGGACTGGCCCGAACACAGCCACACATCGCCGACCAGCAGATCGTCCATCGTGTCGGCCGTACCGTCCCTGCCGGTGGCGGTCAGGGTCAGCGGCGTCGCGGTCGCCGCCATGGCGGGCAGGGTCGCACGCCAGCGGCCCTTTCCATCGGCGGTCGCGGTGGCGCTGGTGCCGCCCAGCGTCACGGTGACGCCCTCGCCCGCCCCGGCCGCGCCCTCGACGATGATCGGGCGGTCGCGTTGCAGGACGGCGTGTGCGCTCATCGGGGTCAGGATGCGCGGCCGCGCCTCCGCCATGGCGGGCCACGCCGCCGCCGTGCCCAGCAACACCATCAAACCCATGCGCCGTCCGACGCCGGACCATGAATGCCCCATCCGCATCTCATCCCTCTCCTATGCCCGCGGCCGCGCGATTCCGCGCCGCGATCAACTGTCTCGTGGACCATAGGAGCGAGCAAATGATAACGCTATCGGGAAACGATTCTCCCCGCCACGGGGAGGGGGACCAGCGAAGCTGGTGGAGGGGGCGTGCCACGCAGCACATGCCTTGCGGAAGCCCCCCTCCGTCAGGGCTTCGTCCTGCCACCTCCCCGTGCCGGGGAGGATTTCAGCGATCGTCCTCGAACGTCAGCGTCGCCTCGATCGGGAAGTGATCCGATGGGTACGTCCTGCCCTGATGATAGGTATCGGTCGCAATCGCGTCCGCCTTGAACCCGCGCAGGAAGAGATAATCGATCCGCCGGTCGGGCGTGCCGGTGAAGTCGTGGAAGGTCATCTCCGGCCCCTCGCGCCGCGCGGCGGCGGGCCAGGCGTCGGTCAGCGCCGCCGCAAAACGGCGATAGGCCGCCGTGTCAGGCCGGGCGTTCATGTCGCCCGCCACCACGACCGGCAGGCCCTTCGCCAGCGCAGGGAGCCGCGCCAGGATCAGCGCCGCCGCCTTGTCGCGCGCCTCGGCATCCTCGTCACGGTGCGCCAGATGGGTGTCGAGGAACAGGAAGCGATGCGGCTTCGCCCCCTTCGTCTCGAACACCGCCCAGTTCGCCATGCGTGGCAGGTCGGTGCCCCAACTCTGGCTGCCGACGACGTCCGGCGTCTCGGACAGCCAGAAGTCGCCATGCTCGACCAGCGTCAGCCGGTCGGGACGATAGAGAATGCCCATATGCTCATTGGCATGCCCGCCCATCCGGTCGCGCCCGAACCAGCGATAGCCGGGGAGCGCACGGGTCAGGTCGTCGCCCTGCCGCTGGAGCAGCTCCTGCGTCCCGATCACATCGGGCGCGGCACGGCGGATCAGCGCCACCATCACCGGCCGCCGCACGGCCCAGCGCGTCGCACCCTCGTCCGAGGCATAGCGGACATTGAAGGTCATGACCTTGATCGGCCCAGTGAGGGGCTGGGCCATCGCCCCTGCCGCCGCCAGCAACCCCGCCGCTGCCAGAGCCACACCACGAATCGTCCGCCGCACCACCGTCATTTCGATCATCCTTCATAGACTTATGCCAAGGCGCAACGCCGCCCGAGGCCCATGGCTGCGGCGCATGGCAGGCGCGTGACACGCTACGTCATCCCACCGGCCAAACCAAAACAGATCCGCTTTCCGATTGAGAGTTATTAGCATTATCGATATTGGCCGCGTCGAAATCGATTGGGGGCCGTATATGTCGAAGGTGATCTGGCGGGCGATGCTGCTGGCCGGGGTGGCGATGAGCCAGGATGCGGCGGCGCAGACGCTGGCCGCCCCGGTCGATGGCGGCAGCGACGCGCAGAAGGATATCGTCGTCACGGCCTTGCGCGATGCCAATGCCAGCATCACCGGCACCGACACGCCTCCCAACCGCTATCCGCAGTCCCTGCGCGTCATCGACCGTGCGATCATCGACCGGACCGGCGCGACGCGGCTGGACGACACGATCGACCTGGCGGGCGGCGTGTCGCGGCAGAACGACTTTGGCGGGCTGTGGGACAAATATGCCATTCGCGGCTTTGCAGGGAACGAGAATAGCGGCCCCGACATCCTCATCAACCGCTTCAGCAGCAATCTGGGCTTCAACGCCCCGGTCGATGTCGCCACGGTCGAGCGCTTCGAGTTCCTGAAGGGCGCCGCCGCCGCGCTGTCGGGCATGGGCGAGCCGGGCGGGTCGCTGAACATCGTCACCAAGGCGCCGACGCCCACGCCACGGGGCGAAGCCTCGCTCAGCCATGGCAGCTGGAACCGGGTGCGCGCGACGGGCGATATCAGCGGCCCGGTGACAAGCACCCTGTCCGCGCGGCTGATCGGCGTGGCGGAGGAAGGCGACAGCTTCCGCGACCATGTCCACACCGACCGCCTGCTGATCGCACCCTCGGTCTCGTTCACCCCGACGCAGGACCTGCGCTTCCTCTATCAGGGCGAGTTCATGCGCAACCGCGCGCCGATCGATCGCGGCGTGGCGGCGATCAGGGGCGATGCGCGCGCCATGGACCGCGACACCTTTCTGGGCGAGCCCGCCGATGGCCGTATGACCCAGCGGATGCTGTGGCAACAGGGCAGCGTCTTTGCCGCGCTGACCGACCGCATCTCGCTGGAGGCCGGGCTGTCGAGCCGTGACGGCTTCCTGACCGGCTATGCCACGCAAGTCGATTTCGGCGCGCGCGGGGTGCAGGCCGATGGCCGGACGATCGGCCGGTCGCGCCGTTTCCACGATTTCCGCTGGCAGGACCTGACGGCGCGGGCCGAGCTGACCGCCAAGGTCGACTGGCTGGGCCTGTCGCACGACATCCGTGTCGGGGTCGACCGGGTGCGGCATGGCCTGGACTTCCGCATGGACCAGGCGCGCGGGCGACCGGGCGCGCCGATCCTGACCATCGACGCCTTCAACCCCGTCTATGGCCAGCCGCTGCCGGTGCCGACCGCGTTCCAGGACCGTCACCACGCGTTCCGCAGCGAGAGCGTCTATGCGCAGGACCTGATCCGCTTCGGCGACTTCACCGCGCTGATCGGCGCGCGCTGGAACAATTTCCGCGAGACGATGACCAATTATGCGCGCGGCAACCTGGTGCTGAACACGGTCGATCGCGGCATCACCCCGCGCGCGGCGCTGACCTGGGCGGCGAGCCCGAACGTCTCGCTCTTCACCAGCTGGGGCCAGTCGCTGCGGCTCAACCCCTCGGACGGGGTCAGCAGCTTCGATGCCGAGCGCAGCAGCTCGACCGAGGTCGGCGCGAAGTACAGCCTGTTCGGAGGCGCGCTGACCGGCCAGACCGCGCTGTTCACCATGACCAAGCGCAACGTGCTGAACCCCAATGCCATCGACGTCTTCGTCAAGACGCAGATCGGTCGCCAGCGGTCACGGGGCGTCGAGACGGTCGCCGACCTGCATTTGGCCAGCGGCCTGACCGGCACCGCGACCTATAGCTATACCGATGCGACGGTGCGCAACGACAAGAATGCGGCGCTGATCGGCACGATGCTGTCCAATGTGCCCAGGCATCTGGCGGCGCTCGACCTGCATCAGCGGCTGGGCGTGGTGACGCTGGGCGGCGGGGTGACCCATGTGGGTGCGCGCAATGGCGATCCCTTCGCCAGCGGCTATCGCCTGCCCGCCCATACGGTGGCGCGACTGGATGCGAGCTGGGCGGTCAACCCGCGCTTCGACGTGCGGCTCGACCTCGATAACCTGTTCGATACCTATTACATCGCCAGCAGCTATGCCGATGTGTGGACGATGCCCGGCGCGCCGCGCAATGTGCGCGTGACGCTCAGGGGGCGGTTCTGAACCAAATTCCTCCCCTGCAAGGGGAGGTGGCAGTCCGCAGGACTGACGGAGGGGTGTCGCGCCATCGAGAGGGGGGACACCCCTCCACCAGCTTCGCTGGTCCCCCTCCTCTTACAGGGGGGAAAGTCAGGCGAGCATTGTCCGAAGCGGCTTCGTCAAAATTTCCTCCACTCCATCCCCCCTACGCACCACGACCCGCGCCGCCACCTGCATCGGCGCCAGCGCGGACAGGTCGGGGAACAGCACCGCGACGGCGGTCGCCAGCGCATCGGCCAGCATCGCGGTTTCGGCGACGACATGGACGGCGATCACCCCGTTCGTCGGCGCATACCCGGCACGCGGATCGAGGCCGTGCTCGCCCTTGCGATAGGTCCCGCTGCCCGCCACTGCCATCTGGTGCAGCGCCACCCGCATCGGCGGCAGATCGACGCCCGGCGGTGTTTCCAGATCGACCCACCAGGGATCGCCATCGGGCCGTGTGCCGCGCCCGACCAGTTCGCCGCCCACCTCGACCAGGCAGTGTCGAAAGCCCAAGCCTGCCAGCGTGTCGGCGACCGCATCGGCGGCATAGCCCTTGGCGATGCCTGACAGGTCGAGCGCGATGCCGCCCGGCTGCCACAGCGTCGCCCCTTCGGCATTCCAGCGCAGGTGCCGCCAGCCACTCACGGACCGGGCCTGCTCGATCGCCGCCGCATCGGGCACGGGCTGCGGCCCCTTCGGCCCATGGCCCCAGAGATCGACCAGATGCCCGATCGCCGGATCGAACGCGCCGTCGCTCAGCGCTGCGACGCGCAGGGCCGTGTCGATCACCGCTGCGAAATCGGGCGGCAGCGCGCTCCAGCTGCCCGGTGCCGAACGATTGAATCGCACCAGCTCCGAGTCGGTCGCCCAGTGGCTCATCTGCGCGACCAGATCGTCCAGTCGCGCCTGCACCGCCACACCCACGCCTTGCGCGCCGGGTACGTCGCGGGTGGCGTAGAGCACGCGCCACATCGTCCCCATCGTCTCGCCGCCCAATGTCACGACCGCCGCCGGATCGCCGTTCGCCACGGCAGCCGGGTCGATCCGAGGCGGCAGGACGACCCTCACGGGGTCATGACTTCCAACGTCGTGGTATAGCTCATCCGCCGCTGCGTCGCGCGAGGGGCGGTGGGCTTTTCGTCGGTCAGCGTGGCGTTCAGCCAGTACATGCCCGCCGTGGGCCAGGCATAGCTCAGCACGCCTTGCGCATCGGTCGTCACCTCCTTGGCGCCCTCGGCATCGCGGTAGCGCTTGCCGCCAGGGACGATGGTGACCTTCAGGTTCGGCGCGGGCTTGCCGTCGACCAGGAAGCGGAACCTCGCCGTCTCGCCCGCGACCAGCTCGTCCGGGTGGGTGACGGGATCGAGTTCCAGTCCCTTGCCCGTGGGCTTCAGGACGGTGCGGGTCGGCTCGCCCGCCGTGACGAAGATTTCGTTGCGCGCGCTCGTCTCGGTCAGCGTCACGTCGGTCGCATTGGCGGGAATGTCGGCGACGGTCAGCGGCGGCTGGCGCACGCCGTTCGGCCCTGGCGGGCCGCCGCGACCGCCGACGCGCTTCTCGACGCCGTCGACCTTGAAACTGCCCATGATGCCCGACATGGCACTGCTGATCTTCCAGGTGCCGGGCTTGTCGAGCTGCACGTCGAAGACCGAGCGATAGCGCCCCGTGGAGCCGTTCTGGATCCGCCCGGGCGTGCCGTCGGGCTGCCACACCTTCACCCATTCGATCCGGCCGGGCTGGTGGTCGGCATAGAACAGGTCGTTGGAGACGGCACTGTCGACCGTCACCCAGCTATCGGTGCCGGAGAAGATCGTGCCCGAGGGCAGCAGCCACATGCGATGCGCCGAGGCGAGGCCGGGGATAGCCAGCAGCGCGGCGGCGGCGAGCAGCTTCAAACGATGCGTCTTCATAAATCCTCCCCTGTATCAGCGCGCCGAGACGGTCACGGCGCCGAGTTCATGGCTGCCGCTTGCCCGCCCATTGGCGTTCGGCACGGTCAGCGGCACCTGCACCAGCTCGCGCCCGCCGGTCTCGCGCGCGGCTTCGACGTTCAGCACATATTGGCCCGGCTTCAGGTCGGCGGGCAGCGGGATCGCATGGGTGCCGGGCGCGCGGGTCGCGCCGCTGATGCCGCTGGCGGGCATCGCCATGCTCCGCCCGCCCTTCCGCCACCAGGCGCGCAGGTCGGACAGCCATTTGGTGCCCGGCTCGCCGCCCGTCTTCTTGACGTCGTACCAGATGGCGAGCGTGCGCGCCGGGCCGCCGGTCGCAGGCTCCAGCCAGACCGCGACATAGGGCTTGTGATATTCGGCGACGTTGAGGCGCGGGATGGTGACGTTCACCGTCGCGGCCCCCGCCGCCCCCGGCAGTGCCACCGCGCCCAGCGCCAGAATAGCGGTCGATCGCATCGTGATATTCTCCGTCAGTGCAGGAAGAAGACGGCGATCGCCGCCGGGATCACGAACCCCGCCGCCACCAGCGGCCAGGTCGAGGGCCGGTGCCGCGCATGCATCTGGAGCAGCAGCAGCCCGGTCAGGGTGAAGACGATACAGGCGACCGCAAAGACGTCGATGAACCAGAACCAGGCGGTCCCGGCATTGCGCCCCTTATGCAGGTCGTTGAGATAGGAGACCCAGCCACGATCGGTCCGCTCCGAGGTGATCGCGCCGCTCGTCCGGTCGATGCTGACCCAGGCGTCACCGCCGGGGCGCGGCATGGCGACATAGACTTCGCCGTCCGACCATTCGCCCGCGCGCCCGGCGGGGTTCAGGTCGACCGCGCGTTCGACGGCTTGGGCGACGCGCGGTGGCAGCGGTGCGTCATTGGCCTTGGGATGCGCCAGCAACGAGCGCAGGCCGGGGGCGAGCAGCCCGCTCTTCTGCACCGTCTTCGGGCTGGCCGAGATGCTGGCGGCGTGGTTCAGCGTCAGGCCGGTAATCGCGAACAGCATCATGCCGACCAGCGACACGGCCGCGCTGATCCAGTGCCAGGTGTGGAACTGCTTCAACCACCAGCTGCGCCATTTGCGCTTCTTCGGTTTGGGGAGCGTGGTGGCGGTCATGCGTCGGCCCAGCGGCGCAGCAGATTGTGGTACACGCCGGTCAGCTCGACCACCGAGCGATCCCCCTGCCCCTTGTCCGCCCCCACCCGCTGCACCGCGCGGTCCAGGTCGAACAGGATACGCCGCTCGCCATCGTCACGGACCATCGACTGGACCCACAGGAACGAGGCGACGCGCGTGCCCCGCGTGACCGGCTCGACCCGGTGCAGGCTGGAGGCGGGATAGAGGACCGCGCTCCCGGCCGACAGCTTCACCCGCTGCTCGCCGTACAAATCCTCGACCACCAGCTCGCCGCCGTCATAGACGTCCGGGTCTTCGAGGAAGAGGGTCAGCGACAGGTCGGAACGCATCCGGAAATCGCTGCCCCGCTTCAGCCGCACGGCATTGTCGACATGCACGTCGAACGCCTGCCCGCCCGCATAGCGGTTGAACAGCGGCGGATAGACCTTCAGCGGCAGGGCCGCCGCCACGAACAGCGGCGACCGCCCCAGCGCATCAAGGACCATCCGCCCCGCCTCGACCGCCGCCCCCGAATCCTCCGGCAACTGCTCGTTGCGCTTGGCGAGCGCCGCCTGCGGGCCGGAGGTGGCGTTGCCGTCCGCCCAAGAGCCGCCGTCAATGACGCGGCGAACCTGGGCGACCCCGGCGGGATCGAGAATATCGGGAAGGACGATCAACATGGACGAAGGCTAGTCCGGTCAGAAGTTGTAGAACAGGCTCAGCGTCGCCTGACGCCGGTCGCCGGGGATCGCCCAGCCGCCGGTGATGTTGCCGGTCGTCGCGTTGATATTGTTGCGCACGCCCGTGACGTATTTCTCGTCGGTGAAGTTCTGGACGTTGAGCTGCATCGTCCAGCGCTGGGCGATGGTATAGGCCAGAAAGACACGGTGGATCAGATAATCGTCCACATGGAACTGCACCCGGTTGCCCGCGACCGGGAAGTTGGTCGCGAACGATCCCTGATAGGTCAGGCCATAACCGACCTCCAGGCCGAAGGGCAGCTTGTAGGTGGTGAACAGGCTGCCCGAATGCTCAGGCGTCTGGACCAGCTCGGCACCGGCCTGCGGATCGAGCACACCCGCCGCCTTGTCGCGGTTGGAGATGCTCTGCAGCACCTTGCCGTCGAGATAGGTATAGTTGGCGAAGATCGTCCAGGCCGGGGTGATCGATCCCGACGCGCCCAGCGCGATGCCGTCCACCCGGCTGCGCCCGTCCAGCACCTGCAACCCCACCGGCAGCGCCGGATCGTTGGAGGGCACGCGGTAATTGGTCCGCTCGTTACGGAAGACGGCGGCGGTCAGCTCCAGCCGACGGCCGAACAGCCCGGCCTTCACCCCCGCCTCATAGTTCTTCGCGGTTTCCGGCGCCACGGCGCAGGGGTTCGCGGCGGTCGCGGTCGACGGCACGCCGCAACCCAGCCGGACGGTCGTCGAGGACGGCGTCTTCGCGTTGCCATAGCCCGCATAGACGCTGACATTCTCGACCGGGTGGAACACCGCGCCCGCCCGCCACGAGAACAGCTTCTCCCGGCTGATCTGCGGCTGATAGGCGAGCTGACCGGCATTGGCCGCCGCCAGCGGCAGGGCGCGGAAACTCGCTTCCTGATATTCCCAGCGCACCCCGCCGTTCAGCTCGAAGAAGCGGTTCAACGCCAGCGTGTCGAAGGCATAGACGGCCAGGCTGCGCGTCTCGCTGCGTGACTGGCCGGTGGCGACGAAGTTGATCGGCCCGGCATAATTGGTGTTCGGATTGGCGATGTTGATGGGGGGCAGCGTCACCGCGCTGCCGTCCGCATTGCGCAGCAGCGAGCCTTGCGTGATCCGGTAATTCTCGATTCCGCCCGACATGCCGATGTTCAGGACATTGTGGAGGCCGCCCTTGTCGCCTGCCTCATGGCGCAGGTCGATCTGGTTCATCAGCATCTGGTTCTGCTGATCGCGCACCAGCCCGCGCGGGCCGGAGGGCTGGTAGAAACCGGCGGACAGATTGGCCGGGCACGCCGCGCCGATAGTGGCACCCGGCGTCGCCGTCACCGGCTGTCGGTTGGTCGCGGCCAGGCAGAAAATGCCCTGCGGCGCGGAGGTGACGCTGTTCTGCGTGACCTGCTGCCAGCGGGTCAGGTTACGGACGCTCATATGCTCGTCGATCTGGTGGCGGAAGGTCGCGGTGAAGCGGTCCACCGTGCTGTCCTGCCGGTCGAGATTGGCGATGCCGAAATAGCTGGAGCGCCTGGCGCCCGGCACGAAGCCGTCGACCAGCCCGTTGTCGAACCACGGAATGCCGTACACGGGCGTGTTGCGGTCCTCCTGATGGACATAGGCGAGCGTCAGGCTGGTCGGCCCGCCGATGCCGATCGTGACCGAGGGCGCGATGCCCCAGCGCTGCATCTTCTCGACATCGCGGCCGGGCACGTCGTTATGGTGGTAGGCCCCGTTCAGCCGCACCGCGACCAGATCCGACACGCGGACATTGCTGTCGATCGCGCCGCGATAATAATTGTCGGTGCCGACCGAGCCCTGCATGATGGTCAGCGTCTCGGGCGTCGGCACCTTGGAGACGAGGTTGATCGTGCCGCCGACCGACCCCGATCCGTTGAAGACACTGTTCGCGCCGTTATAGACCTCGACCTGTTGCAGGTTGAACGGGTCGGTGCGGCTATACTGCGCGCTGTCGCGCACGCCGTCGATGGTGATGTCGTTGCTGGCCGAATAGCCACGCAGGTTGATCGAGTCGCCATAACCGCCGCCGCCCTCGCCCGCGCCGAAGGTGATCCCCGGCAGCGTCTGGAGCACGTCGCGCAGCGTCTGGAGATTCTGTTTACGGATGGTCTGTTCGCTGACCACCGTGATCGTCTGCGGCGTATCGAGCAGCGCGGCGGTGGCCTTGGGGCTTTCCAGGACAGCGGCGCCGGTGCCGCGCTGGCCGGTGACGATCACGTCGCGCCCGCCGGTCGAATCCTGTGTCTTTGCCGCGGCGGCGGGCGGCGTCATGCCCTCGGTGCGGGGGCCGGTCTCTGCGGCGGCGACATGCGGCGCGGTGGCCAGAAAGCCCACGCACGACAATGCGATGAACGAATGCGACATGAATATTTCCCCTTCGAGGGGCTCGGCTATTGCGAAACATTCTCACTGTCAATGCGATTGCTAATGATTATCATGCTGAAATTAAGGGCGGTGGTCGCGCCATAGCCGTTCGCTCCCGCCGGATTGGCCCGTTGGAACTGCCGGAAATGGACAATGGGCCGCGCCCCTGCACGTCGCCCTCCGCCTTCCCCGAAATGCGGAATCCGATCGTCCCGAAACGAAAATTTTACGACACGAAGCTAGAATTTCCGGGATGAAAGAGCAGCCGACCACGAATCGATACCTCCAGATCGAGAGCCAACAGGTCACGCTCGGCATGTATATCCAGGCGTTGCACTGCTCGTGGATCCACAATCCATTCTGGCGAAAGTCCTTCCTCCTGACCGAGCCGGACGATCTGGAGAAGATCCGCGCATCGGTGCCGTCCGTCACCATCGACCTGACCAAGGGGCGCGGCCCCGTGACGATCGCCGCCGTCGACACCCCCGAATCCTCGCCCGCCCCGGTCGTCGAGGCGATCACCCAGCCGATCGTCACGACCCTGCGTCCGCGCCGCGCCAAACCCGCGACCGAGGTCGAGCGGGCCAGCGCCGTCTCCGCGCGCGCCGCCGCCGCCGTCGCCCAGCTGTTCGGCGAGGCCCGGCTGGGCCGCACTATCCGCACCCGCGACCTCGTCCCGATCGTCGAGGACATTGCCGAGACGACCGCCAAGTCCGCCGCCGCGATGATCGCGGTCACGCGGCTGAAGGACCGGGACCAGTATATCTATATCCATTCGGTGGCGGTCGGGACCCTGATGATGAACCTCGCGCGTCATCTGGGCCTGAGTGAGGAGGATGTGCATGTCGCCGGCATGGCCGGACTGCTGCACGATATCGGCAAGATGCAGATCGACGCCGATGTCCTCGACAAGCCCGGCCGCCTGACCGCCGAGGAAATGGTGGAAATCCGCCGCCATCCGGGTCTCGGCCACCGGATCCTGGGCGACATGAACGATCTCGACCCGCGCATCCTGGACGTGTGCCGCCATCATCACGAGCGGATGGATGGCGCCGGCTATCCCGACGGCCTGCGCGGCGACGAGATCAGCCAGTTCGTCCGTATCTCGTCCGTCTGCGATGTCTATGATGCCGTGACCTCGATCCGCCCGTACAAGCGGGCCTGGTCGCCGCACGAGGCCCTGGCGCAGATGCTGGAATGGGACGGCCATTTCGACCCCGAGACGCTGCGCGCCTTCATCGCCAATCTGGGGATCCAGCCCTTTGCCGCGCTGGTCCGGCTGCGCTCCAACCGGCTGGGCATCGTGGTGCGCGAAGGGGAATGTCCGACCACGCCGGTCGTGCGCGTCTTCTTCGACATTCCCAGCCATGGGCCGGTCGCGATCGAGGATGTCGCCACCGCACACGACCCGATCCTGCGCGCCGAACGCGGAGATTACTGGTTCGGCGAACGCTGGCCCGCGCTCCAGGCCGAGATCCTGGCGGAACCCACCTTCCCCGAAACCCCGCTGAGCCGCGCGGTCGGCGGGCGATAGATCCGCCGGATAGTCCCGATGCCTCGGCGACCAGAATCGGTCGCCCTTCACGGCGCGCGCGCCTCTTCTCTGCAAGGCGCGGGAAGAGCAGGTGTCCGCGAACGTCGCCCCCCAAGCCCCCGCCGCACAGCGCGATGGCGGGAGCGCCCGCAATTCTATATGGCGCGCGGGATGATCCGCCTCAGTGAATTGAAACTGCCTCTCCACCATGCGGACGAGGCGCTGCCCGCCGCCATCTGTCGCCGGTTGCGGGTGACGCCGCGCGAACTGGTGCGCTTCGTCGTCGCCCGGCGCGGGCATGATGCGCGCGACAAGAACAATATCCAGCTCGTCTATTCGGTCGACGTGAACCTGAAGAACGAGGCCGCCGTGCTGGAGCGGTTCCGCCGTGATCGCGATATTCAGAAGACGCCCGACACCCGCTATCACCTGCCCAGCGCGCCGCCGCCCGGCACGAAGCGGCCGGTCGTCATCGGTGCAGGCCCCTGCGGCCTGTTCGCCGCTTTGGTGCTGGCGCAGGCGGGATACCGCCCGATCATCCTGGAGCGCGGCAAGGTGGTGCGCGAGCGGACGCAGGACACCTGGGGCCTGTGGCGGCGCAGCGTGCTCAATCCCGAATCCAACGTCCAGTACGGCGAAGGCGGGGCGGGCACCTTTTCGGACGGCAAGCTCTACAGCCGGATCAAGGATCCCCGCCACCTGAACCGCAAGGTGCTGACCGAGTTCGTCAAGGCGGGCGCGCCGCCTGAAATCCTGACCGAGGCGCATCCCCATATCGGCACCTTCCGCTTGGTCACCATGGTCGAGAGCATGCGCGCGACCATCGAGGAACTGGGCGGCGAATATCGCTTCTCCACCCGCGTCGACGGGCTGGACGTCGAGACGGACGGCGAGGGCCAGCGCCGGGTGCGCGGGCTGCACCTGAACGGCGGCGGCTATCTGGAGGCGGATCATGTCGTCCTGGCCATCGGCCACAGCGCGCGCGACAGCTTCGCGATGCTCCAGGCGGCGGGCGTGTATGTCGAGGCCAAGCCCTTTTCGATCGGCGTGCGCATCGAGCATCCGCAAGGGTGGATCGACCGCGCCCGCTTCGGGCATCAGGCGGGCCACCCGATCCTGGGCGCGGCCGAGTACCATATCTCGCACCACTGCCAGAACGGGCGCACGGTCTACAGCTTCTGCATGTGCCCGGGCGGCACGGTCGTCGCCGCGACCAGCGAAGAGGGCCGCGTCGCGACCAACGGCATGAGCCAATATTCGCGCAACGAACGCAACGCCAATTCGGGCTTCGTCGTCGCCATCGATCCCGAACGCGACTTTCCGGGCGATCCGCTGGCGGGCCTGGCGCTGCAACGCCATTGGGAGGAGCGCGCCTATGTCGCGGGCGGATCGAACTACAAGGCCCCGGCGCAACGGGTCGGCGACTTCCTGGCCAAGCGTCCCTCGACCAGCCTGGGATCGGTCACCCCCTCCTATCGCCCCGGCGTGACGCCGACCGACCTGTCCGAATGCCTGCCCGACTTCGTGGTCGAGGCGATGCGCGAAGCGATTCCGGTCTTCGGAAAGCAGATCGCCGGATACGACCATCCCGACGTGGTGATGACCGGCGTAGAGACGCGCACGTCGTCGCCGGTCCGCTTCACGCGCGGCGAGGACGGGCACAGCCTGAACACCTATGGCCTGTACCCGGCGGGCGAGGGCGCAGGCTATGCGGGCGGCATCCTGTCGGCGGCGGTCGACGGCATCAAGACGGCCGAGGCGGTCGCGCGAAGCATCGGGGCGGTGTGAAGATCTTCTTCGACGGCGGCTGTCGACCCGGCGGGATGGAATATGCCTTGGTGCTGGGCGGACAGGCGCTGATCGAAGGCGACCTGGGGCCGGGATCGGCGATGGAGGCCGAATGGCTGGCCCTGATCGCCGCGACCCGCCTGGCGCATGAGCGCGGCGTGAGCGATGCGATCCTGCTGGGCGATGCGCTTGCCGTCATTGCCCAGGCTAACGGCAAGGTGCGCGTGCCCCCGCTCTGCCGCCCCTATTTCGAACGCTGGTCCGCCCTGCCCCATCCCGCGCGGTTGCGGCTGCGTTACGTCAAACGGACGCAGAACCTGGCGGGGATCGCATTGGAACGATTGCGGCAGAAAATGGGGAGCGGATAGGCCGTTCCCTGATAGCGGCATGTCCGATTAGGGTGGGAAGCCGACATTCCGCTTAGGGGAATAATGCCCCATGGCCGACGCTGCGCCACCCCTCCTTTCCCGCAAAGGATCAAGTTTCGGGAAGCGCGGATTAGCTGCTAACGGGGTGACGATCGGATGGCTCCGATGGGCGACATGATCGGTATGTCCAACGTTAGGAAAAATGCGGGGGGTTATTGAACTCGAAAGAGATTCAACCTATTGTTGAATCGCTACGTCGATGGGTGACACGATTACTCTTCCGGCAAACGATGGCCCCGAACCGTTGCAGCGGGTCGGGGCCAAATCGTTTTAAGAGAAGGCGGTTCATTGCAGTTCCCCGCCTTCTCTCCCGCTAAGCGGCCATAGTGGCCTTACTTATTGCGGACCGCCTGCACGACCTGAACCGTGAATGCGGCGACGCTGATAATCAGCATAGCTACGTCGAGTATGGGAAACACCCCCTTTCGTGCGGTTGTTTTCGCCTCCACTTGCAGGAAGAGGCGACCCGCCATGCGTATTTAGGTCAGTAGCGCGATTTCGCTACCAACATTTAGATGCACCACCGCGAACCATCTTGGGAGGCGGTTTTGATAGCGGTGCTGCCAACCTGTCGTCACTTCGAAGGTTGTGAATGACGCCACCTTCCCGAAAACGAACGTGATGCGGGAAGGCTGCCCTGCCGTTCGTGTCCATAAGGGGTCCGAAGCGTCCGCTTTCCCAAAATCTGTTCCCGATTGCTTTTTCCCGAAACTGGCGCTTGAGGATGGGAAAATGGGAATGATCGCGCTGAATGAATGACTGCTTTCGGGAAGCCGGAGTGTCCGCAAGTGGGCGTTTCCCGACCCAACCCGCTATCGCCCAACGCCTTCATCCCCCCGCCCCATCGCAAAGGTCCGCGACAGGCCATGGTACAGTTTCTCGCGGCACACCAGTTGGCTGACCCCGTCGGCGATGAAGGCGGTGGCGAACATGGGCAGCATCAGGCCGCGGCTCGCGGTCGTCTCGGACAGGATGATGACGGCGGTCAGCGGCGCGCGGACCACGCCCGCGAAATAGCCGACCATGCCCAGGATCACGATCGCCGAGGCGGGCGAGTCCGGAAACACCGAGCGCAGCAGATTGCCCAGCCCCGCGCCCACCGACAGCGACGGCGCGAAGATGCCGCCGGGCAGCCCCGCCACCGCGGTCGACAGGGTCGCCAGGAACTTGGCCGGGCCGAACCAGAGCGGCGCATCGACCCCGACGATCATCGCCCGTGCCGCGCCATAGCCGGTGCCCCAGGTCAGGCCGGTGCCGACGCCCAGCCCGGCGACGATGACGCCGCACAGCGCGGCGAACAGGATCGGCCGCTGCCTGCTCCACCGTGTCACGCGGTTGGTGCCCGTCGCCATCATCAGCATCAGCCGGGCAAAGCCGCCGCCCGCCAGCCCGCCGACGATCCCGGCGACGGGGGCCGCGACCAGCGCGGTGACGATCGGCATATGGGCGCCGATCAGCCCGAAATAGACATAATCCCCCTGCGCCGACTGGGCGACCATGCCCGCGATCGCGATGGCCGCGATGACCAGCAGCGTGACCTTCTGCTCATAGGCGGAGGCCAGTTCCTCGATCGCGAAGAGCAGCCCGGCCAGCGGCGTGTTGAACGCCGCCGCGACGCCCGCCGCGCCGCCCGCGATCAGCACCGCACCGCGGAGCGGCACGCCCAATATGCGATGGGTCAGCCCCATGATGGCGGCGGCGATCTGCACCGTCGGCCCCTCGCGCCCGACCGAAGCGCCGCCCAGCACCGCCGCCAGCGTCAGCCCGGCCTTGGCGACCACGGTGCGGATCGACACCAGCCCGCCGGTCGCCCGCTCGGGATCGGCCTGCGCGGCCATCACCTGCGGAATGCCCGACCCGCGCGCGAGCGGCGCGAAGCGGCGCGTGATCCAGACCAGCCCCGCGAACAGCAGCGGCGTCACGACCAGCGGCGCCCAGTGATAGCGATGCGAGAAATGGGTGAAGACCTCGCCCGCCGCATCCGCCGCTTCGGCAAAGACCGTCGCGGCCAGCCCGATCGCGACCGCGCCGATCAGGATCGCCAGCCGGGTGCGGAACTTGACCGATCCCGGCCCCTGCGCCCGTAGCAGCGCACGGTAGCGCGAAGGCGTCCATTTGCGGAACGACGGAAAGGGCGGACTCTGCTCGGCCATGGTCCGCCCTTACACCCTTATCGCTTCGTAAAACCAGCCATAGCGCGCCCCCCTGATCAGGGTAGCGGCGCCATGTCCTTCACCGGTGCCTTACCGGACACCGGCTTGCCCGGCACGACGACGCGACCGATCATCCGCGCGCCCTTTTCATCGCGCTTCAATTCGATATCCACGCTGTCGACCGTCTCGTTCGCCCGCCCGAAATTCCGGAACAGGTGCGCGGTCAGGATGGTCGCGCCGTTCGGATCGATCCGGTCAGGGGCAAAGACATTGGCCTGCGCCGTATAGGTGCCCGGCGGCGCGACGCGGATCATATATTCCTCCGGCCCATAGCCGCGCGTCATGTCCCGCGACAGCCGCCCGCCGATCGCGGTACGGTTATTGTTGTAGATCGCCCGCTCGCGTGTCGGTTCGTCGACCCACAAATCCATGTCCGAGGCATCGGTGGTCCAGTCGATGACGACCCGCACATCGACATCGAGCAGCATGACCAGGCGCGGGTCCATCTCCACCTTGCCGCCCAGCTTGCGCAGGCGCGGCAGCATCGCATTGGCCTCGTTCAGCGCGATCAGGTCGATGCCGTCCCATTGGTCCGCCTGCGGGCTGGTCGCGATGGCATAGAGCAGCGTGATCGCGCGGGTCAGGTCGGCCCTGGCCTGGGCCGGGCGGACGGCCGCGCGGCGGGCGAGGGTCAGCGCGAGCAGACGGCGCGGCTGCGGCCGGTCGGGGTCCAGCGCCGCCTGTCGATCGCGCAGTTCGACCGCGCGGTCCCAGTCGCCGTACCGCTCCAGCCGGTCGGCGACCATGCCCAGCGTCGTGTCGTCGGCGGTCGGCAGGTCCAGCGCCGACAAGACCATTTCGCTGGCCTCCGCCACACGGCCCCGCCGGGCGAGCCAGGCGGCGGTGTCGAGATAGAAGATCGGCAAGGCCCCGTGCCGCGCCTCCGCCTCGCGGAAGCGTTCGGCAAAATCGGCGGGCTTTCCGTCATACAGCTCCAGATAGGGCCGATCGGGCTGCCACGCGTCGATCTGCACCGACGGGACCGCCGGGGCCGTGCGCGACGTGCTTCCCGTCACCACGATATTCCCGGTCGCCTGGCTGACGCGCGGGGCCGGGGGTGCGGCAGGCGCCGGAGGGGCGCCAGGGGCCGACATGACGAATGCTTC
>NZ_MQUI01000046.1:0-28458 GCF_001970915.1 Sphingomonas sp. Sph1(2015) | reverse complement strand
GGGGGGGGGAGGGGGGTGGGGCGCTTCGGCAAGCACCGCGTGCGAGGCGAGGCCCCACCCCAACCCCTCCCCTAAAGGGGAGGGGCTTGGTCAAGACGAAACCCTCACGCATTAAACATCAAAGCCGGTGCTGTCCCTTCACCCAGCGCACCGTGCCCGACGAGGCGCGCATGACCACGCTTTCGGTCGTCATGACCTTGGGCCGACGCTTCACCCCGGCCAGCAACGATCCGTCGGTCACGCCGGTCGCCGCGAAGATGCAATCGCCACGCGCCAGCTCGGTCAGGTCATATTGCTTGTCGAGATCGGTCACGCCCCACTTATGCGCGCGGGCGCGCTCCGCATCGTTGCGGAACAGCAGCCGCCCCTTGAACTGCCCGCCGACACAACGCAGCGCGGCGCAGGCCAGCACGCCCTCGGGCGCGCCGCCCGAGCCCATATAGACGTCGATGGTCGTGTCGGGATCGGTCGTCGCGATCACCCCCGCCACGTCGCCGTCGCCGATCAGCACCACGCCGCAGCCCAGGGCGCGCAGCTCGGCGATCAGCCCTTCGTGGCGCGGCCGGTCGAGCACGCACACCACGACGTCCCTGGCCGCAACACCCTTGGCCTCGGCGATGGCGCGGATATTGTCGCTGGGGCTGCGGTCCAGATCGATGACGCCCGCCGGATAGCCGGGGCCGACCGCGATCTTGTCCATATAGACATCGGGTGCGTTGAGCAGATGCCCTTTCTCCGCGATCGCCAGCACCGCCAGGCTGTTCGGCCCCGCCTTGGCGCAGATGGTCGTGCCCTCCAGCGGGTCGAGCGCGATGTCGATCTCGGGGCCGTTGCCGGTGCCGACCTTCTCGCCGATGAACAGCATCGGGGCTTCGTCGCGCTCGCCTTCGCCGATGACGACGGTGCCGTCCATGTCGAGTTCGTTAAGCGCCGCGCGCATCGCCTCGACCGCCGCCGCGTCCGCCGCCTTCTCGTCGCCACGTCCGACCAAGGTCGACGCCGCGATCGCCGCCGCCTCGGTCACGCGCACCATTTCTAGGACGAGGACACGGTCGAGAACCTGGCTGGCGCTTTGAAGATCGGTCTGGCTCATAAACTCTCCTGCCGCTCACGCGCGGCTGTGTTGAACATGTTTTACAGCGCCATATCGCGGGGGGCGGCACAGGCATAGTCCGAAAGCCACAAAGGCGGTGCAGCGAAACGGCACTTCACCGCGTTTGACCGGCTCCCGCTTCCCTCCCAAGATGGCCCCATGCCCAAATCGATGATCGTGCTGGAGAATGTCAGCCGCCGCTACGGCACGGTCGCGGCCGTCGACACTGTTTCGCTGACCGTCGAGCGGGGCAGCTTCGTCGCGCTGGTCGGCGCATCCGGGTCGGGCAAATCGACCCTGCTGCGCATGGTAAACCGGCTGGAGCAGCCCGATACGGGCAGGGTTCTGATCGACGGGCAGGATGCGTCCGCCGAGCCCCCGCCCCTGCTCCGCCGCCGCATCGGCTATGTCTTTCAGCAACATGGCCTGTTCCCGCACATGACCGTCGCGGCCAATATCGCCATCGGGCTGCGCATCGCCGGGCGCGATAGGGGCAACCGGGTGGGCGAGTTGCTCGATCTGGTCGACCTGCCGCGCGACGTGGCGGAGCGGATGCCCGATGCCCTGTCGGGCGGCCAGCGCCAGCGTGTCGCCATCGCGCGCGCGCTCGCGACCGAGCCGCCGATCCTGCTGCTCGACGAAGCGCTGGGCGCGCTCGATCCGGTCACCCGCGATGCGGTGGCGGGGCGGCTGGTCGAACTGCACCGAAAGCTGGGACTGACGACGATCCTCGTCACCCATGACATGGCCGAGGCGCTGCTGACCGCCGCCCGTGTGCTGGTGATGGAGGCGGGCCGGATCGTCGCCGACGCGACCCCGGCCGAGCTGGTCCGCGGCGAGGGCGGCCCGGCGGCACAGGAATTGATGGCGGTCCCCCGGCATCAGGCCGAGCGGCTGGCGGCGCTCCGGGCATGAACGCCTTTCTCGACGCCCTCGCCCGCGTCCCGCCACTGCTGGCGCAGCATGTGCTGGTCAGCATGGCCGCGCTGCTGCTCGGCATCCTGATCGCGGTGCCGCTGGCCTTTGCGTGCGCGCGGCGACCAAGGCTGTCGCGGGCGGCGCTCGGCTTCGCCAGCCTGGTCCAGACCATCCCGGCACTGGCCTTGCTGGCGCTGTTCTATCCGGTGCTGCTCAGCCTGTCGGGACTGGTCGGCGGAGGCATACCGGCGCTGGGGTTCCTGCCCTCGCTGCTGGCGCTGACGCTCTATGCGCTGCTGCCGATCCTGCGCAACGGCGTGACGGGGCTGGTCGGGCTAGACCCGGCGGTGTTGCAGGCGGCGGACGCGGTGGGGATGACGCGGGCGCAGAAGCTGCGACTGGTCGAGGCGCCTTTGGTCGCGCCGGTGCTGGCGGCGGGCATCCGCACGGCGGCGGTGTGGACGATCGGCGCGGCCACCCTGTCGACCACGGTGGGCCAGCCGAGCCTGGGCGACCTGATCTTCGCGGGGCTCCAGACCCAGGCCTGGGCGCTGGTGCTGGCGGGCTGTTTCGCCGCCGCCGCGCTGGCGCTGGTGGTCGATGCGCTGATCGGGCTGATCGAGCGCGGGCTGGCGACGCGGCGGAAAGGCATGTGGATCGGCGGGCTGGTCGCCCTGGCGCTCGGGATCACGCTGGCGACGCAGCCGCTCTGGCCGCGTGGTGGCGATGCGCGGCGGCAGGTGGTGATCGGGGCCAAGAATTTCTCCGAGCAATATATCCTGGCACGGCTGATCGGCGACCGGCTGTCCCGCGCGGGCTATGATGTCAGCTATCGCGACGGGCTGGGCTCGACCGTGGCGTTCGAGGCGACGGCGGGGGGCCGTGTGGACGTCTATGTCGATTATGCCGGGACCTTGTGGACCACCGCGATGCGGCGGC
This sequence comes from Sphingomonas sp. Sph1(2015), assembly GCF_001970915.1. Classification (NCBI taxonomy): domain Bacteria; kingdom Pseudomonadati; phylum Pseudomonadota; class Alphaproteobacteria; order Sphingomonadales; family Sphingomonadaceae; genus Sphingomonas; species Sphingomonas sp. Sph1(2015). Next base: position 25,508 of record NZ_MQUI01000046.1, on the reverse strand, counting down.
ATGACTCCCCGCCCCGCGCGGCGATGCTGGCCGCGCTGAAGGATTGGGCCGCGACGCGTGATGTCGCGATGCTGGGGCCGCTGGGGTTCGAGAATGCCTATGCCTTCGCGATGAAGACGCCGCTGGCGCAGCGGCTGGGGGTGCGTTCGCTCGCCGATCTGTCGCACGTCGCGCCGCGGCTGAAGCTGGGCAGCGACCTGGAGTTTCTCGACCGGCCCGAATGGGCGGCGGTGCGTGATGCCTATGGCCTGCGTTTTGCGAGCATGACGCCGTACAGCCCGACCTTCATGTACCGCGCGCTGGAGAGCGGGCGGGCGGATGTGATCTCGGCTTTTTCGTCCGATGGCCGGATCGCGGCGGAGCGGCTGACCGTGCTGAACGACCCGAAACGGGCAATCCCCGGCTATGACGCGGTGCTGCTGGTGGCGAAGGACCGGGCGGGGGATGCGAAGTTCGTTCAGGCGCTGCGGCCGATGCTGAACCGCATTCCGGTCGAGGCGATGCGCGAGGCGAACTACCGGGTCGACCGCGACGATGCGGCGAAGGAAAGCCCGGAGGCGGCGGCGCGGTGGCTGGCCAAGCGGGTCGGGTTGTAGCGTTGGTTCGCGCGAAGCCGCGAGGACGCGAAGCAGAAAAGATTTTGGTTCGCGCGGAGGCGCGGAGAACGCGGAGGGGTATCGCCTTGGGCTAACCGTCCGCTTTCGCCTCAGGCCGGGGAGGCAGGGTGAAGGCGGCCGCCGGGCACGCCGCCTCTGCGTTCTCCGCGCCTCCGCACGAACCTTAAAAGCCCCTCCCGTAAACGGGAGGGGTTTGGGGAGGGCAGGGAGTCTCACAGAGACCATCGCCTGCGTCATGCCCTCCCCCATCCCCTCCCGCCTGCGGGAGGGGCGTGCCAAGGTTCAGGCGTCGCGGGTCATCAATCGCGCAGCAGGTCGTTGATGCTGGTCTTCGAGCGGGTCTGTGCATCGACCCGCTTGACGATCACCGCGCAGTAGAGGCCCGGCTTGCCGTCGACCGACGGCGTCGTGCCGGGCACCACCACCGAGTAAGGCGGCACATGGCCCCGGAAGACCTCACCCGTCTCGCGGTCGATGATCTTGGTCGAGGCACCCAGATAGACGCCCATCGACAGCACCGCGCCCTCGCCGACGCGGACGCCCTCGGCCACCTCGGCGCGTGCGCCGATGAAGGCGCCGTCCTCGATGATGACCGGATCGGCCTGCAGCGGCTCGAGCACGCCGCCGATGCCCGCACCGCCCGACAGATGCACGTTCTTGCCGATCTGCGCACAGCTGCCCACGGTCGCCCAGGTGTCGACCATCGTGCCCTCACCGACATAGGCGCCGATATTGACGAAGCTCGGCATCAGGATCGCGCCCTTGGCGACGTGCGCGCCGCGCCGCACGACCGAACCGGGCACCGCGCGGAACCCGGCGGCGCGGAAGTCCGCTTCCGACCAGCCGCTGAACTTCGACGGCACCTTGTCGAACCAGTGGCCCGCGCCCGGGCCATTGTCGATCAGGACATTGTCGTTCAGGCGGAACGACAGGAGGACGGCCTTTTTCAGCCACTGGTTGACGGTCCAGCCGCCCTTGCCGTCCGGCTCGGCCACGCGCGCCTCGCCCCGGTCGAGCAGCGCCAGCGCGCGGTCGACGGCGATGCGCTCTTCCCCTTGCGTCGCGAAGTTCAGCTCGGCCCGGTTGTCCCAGGCGGCATCGATGGTGGCGGCCAGTTCATGTGCCATCGTCAGTCCTCCAATATGCTCGTCAGCCACGGCGTCAGCGCGTGGACGGTATAGTCGATATGGTCGCGGGCGGCTTCCGGTCCCTGTTCGGAGCCGTTGTCGACCCACACGGTCGTCATCCCGATCGCCTTGGCGGGGACCAGGTTGCGCGCCATGTCCTCGAAGAAGATGGCGCGGCTTGGATCAATGTCGAACGCGGCGCACAAGCCCGCATAGGCGGACGGCTGCGGCTTGGGGACGAGGCCCATGGCGGTGATGTCGTGAACCGCCTCGAAATGCCCACCCAGCCCCAGCCGGTCGAGGACCTTCAGCGCATAGGGCTTGTCGCCATTGGTGAAGACCAGCTTGCGCCCCGGCAACTTGGCCAACGCGGCGGCGAGCGGTGCGTCCTGTTCCAGCACGTCCATCTCGATATCGTGGACATAGGCCAGGAAGGCGGCGGGATCGACGTCATGCTCGGCCATCAGGCCCGCCAGCGTGGTGCCGTGGGCATGGAAATACTCTTTCTGCACCCGGAACGCCTCGGCCGGGTCCAGGCCCAACAGGTCGCCGACGAACTGCGTCATCCGCCGGTCGATATGCGCGAACAGATTGGCGCTCGCCGGATACAGCGTATTGTCCAGATCGAAGATCCAGGCGTCGATATGGGCAAGCGCGGGCAGCATGGCGGCAGCGTGTAGGCGCGAGGCCCCATGGCCGCAAGCCGCCCCGTGGCCCGTCGCCTGCCACCCCTTAACGACGGTGCAAGAAAGTGATGCTATCATAATGGCCAGGCTCACCCCTGTCGGTTGGGCAGGCGGCATGATGGGATGGGCGGGTTGAGCTTGCGAGCGCGGGAAGCGCGCGGTGCCGGGGGCATCGCGACGGTCTGGAGCCTGGTCATCGGCGCGGGCACGATGGTCGCGGCCTGTGGCGGCAGCGGCAACGGCATCCAGCCGATACCGGCCCCGATCGCCAGCCCGACACCCACACCCACCCCCATCCCCGCACCGACGCAGAATTACGACACGGCGGGCTATCGTGCGACGGCGGGTGCGGTCGCGATGAACGCGCTGGCCGCCTATCAGCGCGGGGCGACCGGTGCGGGTGTGGCCCTGGGCGTCATCGATTCGGGTGTGGACGACCGCACCGGCGCCTTCACCGGGCGGATTTCCAGCGCCTCCACCGATGTCGCGGGGACGCGCGGCACCGGTGATCTGGACGGGCACGGCACCGCCGTCGCCTTCACCGCGCTGGGCGGCCGCAGCAGCAATCGGGCGCAGGGCGTGGCGTTCGACGCCACCCTGGTCGCGCTGCGCGCCGACGAGCCGGGCAGTTGCGGCGGCTCCACCGGAAATGGCGGGCTGGGCGGGACGTGCAGCTTTTCCTCCGACGCCATCGCCCGCGGGCTGGATACGGCCCGCAGCGCCGGTGCGCGGGTCGTCAACATCTCGCTCGGCTCGAACGATACGCCGCCCGGCACGCTGCTCGCGGCGATCGGGCGAGCGACGGCGGCGGGCATGGTGATCGTCATTGCGGCGGGCAATGACGGCGAATCCAATCCCACGCTGATGGCGCAAATCGCCAATAGCGATGCGGTCGCGCGTGGACAGGTCATCATCGCCGGATCGGTCGGCGCGACCGGCACCATCTCGTCATTCAGCAACCGGGCGGGCCAGTCGGCCGCGCATTACCTGACCGCGCTGGGCGAGCGGGTGGAAGCGCCCGATGCCAAGGGCGAACGCCTGCTCTGGTCGGGCACGTCCTTCGCCGCGCCGCAGATCAGCGGCGCGGTCGCCCTGCTGGCCCAGGCCTTTCCCAACCTGACCGGCGCGCAGATCGCCGACCTGCTGCTGCGCACCGCGCGCGAAGCGGGGACGAGCGGCACCGACGACATTTACGGTCGCGGCACGCTGGACCTGACCGCCGCCTTCCAGCCGGTCGGCGGCACCAGCGTCGCGGGCACGGGCGCGGCCGTCTCGATGGGGGTCAATGCGCGGCTATCCCCGGCAATGGGCGATTCGCGGGCGGAGGGGCTGAGCCTCGTCGCGCTCGACGGCTATGCCCGTGCCTATCATGTCGACATATCCGCCACCGTGGCGCAGGCCGCCCCCCGCCCGATGCTGGCGCCGTCGCTGCTCGGCCGCATCGAGGGCATGGTGGTCAGCGACGGCACACGCACGGTCGCCTTGACCCGCGCGATCACCATGCCCGGCGAGGCCCGGCTGCGGGCCATCGTCCCCGCCGACGCGCCGAACGCGGCGCAGCGCATCGTCGCGGGCAGCATCACCCAGACGCTCTCCCCCGACACCGCGATCGGATTCGGCTTTGCCAGCACCGGCGACGCGATGATCGCCGGGTGGACCGGCCAGTCCGGCCCCGCCTATCTGATGGCCGATCCCGGCGCGGGCATGGACCGCGCGCCGCGCGCCGCCGCTGCTTTGCATCATGTCATGGGCCGGACGGGCGTCAGCGTCGCGGCGGAGAATGGCCGCTTCGCCGCGCCGATGCCGGGCATGGTCGCGCCCGGCTATGACCAGATGACGGTGACCTTCGACCGCAGGCTGGGACCGGTCGCCGCGACATTGGGCCTGACCCGGCTGGATGAGCAATCGACCGTGTTGGGCAGCTGGTTCGGCGGCGCGCTGGGCCAAGCGCGCGGACTCAGCTGGTTCGCCGACACGGCCGCACGCTGGCAGGACGATGGCGGCTGGACGCTGGGCGCCCGCTGGCGCCGCGGCTGGACGCGCGCGGTCGGGGCCTTGGGCGGCGGCATGCTCGCCAGCCGAGCCTGGTCGGTCGAGGCAGGCAAGGCCGGGCTGTTCGGCCACGACCGGATCGACCTGCGCCTGTCGCGGCCCTTGCGGGTCGGCGGCGGCGGGCTGGACCTGCGGCTGCCCGGCCATTGGGATTATGCCAGCGGCCAGGTCGACGGCTGGACGACCAACCGCCTGTCGCTGACCCCCACGGGGCAGGAAACGCTGGTCGAGCTGCGCCACGGCATCCGGCTGGGCGGCGGCGAGTGGTCGACGCACCTGTTCTGGCGACGCGATCCCGGCAATATCGCCATGCTGCCGCCCGAGCGGGGCATGGCGGTGAAGTATGGCTTGACCTTCTGATACGCGGTCTTGGCTGGCGGGGGCGGCGGATCGTCCCCATCTTCCTCACATGACACGCTATTCCCTGCTCGATCTGGTGCCCGTCGTCGAGGGCGGCACCGTGGCCCAGGCGCTGGCCAACGCCGCCGACCTCGCCGCCCATGCCGAAGCCGTCGGCTTCCACCGCTATTGGACCGCCGAGCATCACGGCATGGCGGGCATCGCATCGGCCGCGACCGCCGTGGTGCTGGGCCATGTCGCACAGGCGACCAGGACGATCCGCATTGGTGCTGGCGGCATCATGCTGCCCAACCACGCGCCGCTGACCATCGCCGAGCAGTTCGGGACGCTCGACGCGCTGTTTCCCGGCCGCATCGACCTGGGGCTGGGCCGCGCGCCAGGATCGGACCAGCGCGTCGCCCGCGCGTTGCGCCGGACGCTCGACAGCGATCCCAACGCCTTCCCGCGCGACGTGATGGAGCTGCAAAGCTATTTCGCCGATGACGGACAGACCGGCATCGTCGCGACGCCGGGCGCGGGTGCAAAACCGCAAATGTGGATCCTGGGATCGAGCCTCTACGGCGCACAGCTCGCTGCCGCGCTGGGCCTGCCTTACGCCTTCGCCTCGCACTTCGCGCCCGACGCGCTGGACGATGCGCTGGCCGTTTATCGTCGCGACTTCCGGCCCTCGGCGGTGCTGGACAAGCCCTATGCGATGGCGGGCTTCAACGTCTTCGCCGCCGATACCGACGCGGAGGCCGAGCTGCTGGCCAGTTCGCAGCAACAGGCCTTCGTCGCGCTACGTACCGGCCGCCCCGGCAAGCTGCCCCCGCCCGTTCCCGGCTATCGCGAAAGCCTTGGCGCGCAGGGGTCGGCGATCCTCGACCATGTCCTGTCCTGTTCGGCGATCGGCGCACCCGCGAGCGTGGAGCGGCAGCTGGCCGCCTTCGTCGAGCGGACCCAGGTGGACGAGGTGATGGTCGTCAGCTCGATCTTCGACCATGAGGCGCGAAAGCGCTCGATCGGAATCGCGGCGCGGGCGATGGATGCCTTGGAGAAGGTGGCGGCCTGATCAAGCCGCCATCCGACTTTTAGAGCATGATGCCATCAGCTTGATCCACCCCTCCCCTTCAGGGGAGGGGCAGGGGGTGGGGCGTTTCCGCAAACGCCGGGCCTGTGGCGATGCCCCACCCCAACCCCTCCCCTGAAGGGGAGGGGCTAGGCTTGGTGCGATCCCATGTCATCATGTTCTAAAACTGAGCTTTCAGCCCAAGCGCGTAATAGCGATCGCCGATGCTGCCCTTCAAACGCAGATCACCGCCGATGGGAAAAGCCACCGTACCATAGCCACGGACCTTATCCGCGCTGAAGCGCGCGCCGCCGCCAAATTCCATGCCTTTTGGAATGACATATGTCAGTTCGGCCTTGCCGTACCAATCGACGGAAACGCTATTGCAACGATCCTTGTCGGCAAATGCCCCGGTGGAATAGTCGCGACAGATGGTGCGCCCCCCGCTGATGGTTTCATTACGATATCGGCCGTTTTCGTCGCCGTAGATAAAAGCGCCGCCGATGGGACGCACGCGAAACCGGCCAAGGTCGAACGTGTAGCCCATTCCCAGCTCGCCGCCCCAACGCTCCTGTGCCCGCGCGCCGTTCGCTTCCAACATCACCCCATCGGCCAATGCCGGAGATGCGGCGCACAGACTCACAATGAGCGCCAGCCCCTTGATGATCTTCATGGATTTCCCCCGTTGCCGATGCCCCGCGCATCGACAGGCGGGCGCCGCTAACGAATCGACGGGGTATCGGCAATCCGGGAATTACCCGGATGTCGCCGAACCGGACCAAACTACCCCACCGCCGCCGGCAGCCGGAGCCGCACCAGTAACCCGCCCAGGTCCTCGCTTTCCTCCAGCGAGACGGTGCCGCCGTAAATCTCCGCCACGTCGCGCACGATGGCGAGGCCAAGCCCCGTCCCCGGCTTGCCGGTGTCCAGCCGGACGCCGCGATCGAAGATACGAACGCGCTCGTTCTCGGGAATGCCGGTGCCGTCATCCTCGACCAGGATCTCGACGAACCCGGCCTGCGCACCGACGGTGACGAAGACGCTCCCGCCGCCATATTTGGCCGCGTTCTCGACCAAGTTGCCGAGCATCTCGTCCAGATCCTGTCGCTCGACATGGACGACCTGATCCTTCGGCCCGTCCACATCGATGCGGACATGGCGATAGAGGCGACCCACCGCGCGCTCGACCGATTGCAGGCTGGGCCAGACCTCCGCCCGGCTGTGCGCCGAGCCGCGCCGCCCGACCGCACGGGCACGGGCGAGATGATGGTCGACCTGGCGGCGCATCGTGCGCGCCTCGCGGATCACCGTTTCGGCCAGATCCTCGGACTGGGCGGTCGCGGCGTTCATGATGACGGTCAGCGGAGTCTTCAGCGCATGGGCCAGATTGCCCGCGTGACGCCGCGCCTCCTCGGCCTGTTTCTCGTTATGCGCGATGAGCGCGTTCAGCTCCTCGACCATCGGCGCGACCTCGTTGGGCATCGCATCGGACACGCGGTCGGCCTTGCCCGCCCGCATCGCCGCGATCTCCTCGCGCACCCGGCGCAAGGGATAGAGGCCGTAAAAGGTCTGCATCGCCGCCATCAGCAACAGGCCGACACCCAGCAGCGCGAAACTGCGCACCAGCGTCCGGCGGAGCGCGCCGATCTGCGCATCCAGCCCGGTCGTCCGCTGCGCCACCTGGAACCGCCAGCGCACGTCCGAGCCGGGCAGCTTCACATCGCGTTCGACGACGCGCAGCTTCTCGTCGGGGAATTGCGTGCTGGTATAGACATGGATGGTGTCGTCATTATGCGCCGAGCCGAACGCCAGCCGCCGGTCCCAGAGCGAACGCGACGGAAAGGGTTCATGCCCCTTGCCCGACACCTGCCAGTAGACGCCCGATCCCGGCTCCAGAAATCCCTGGTCGGCGGGCTCGCGGTTGAACCAGACCTCCCCCTCCGAATCGACCGCCGCCGACACCAGCAGCGACTGGAGGACATAGGCCTGGCGGTCGTCGAAATTCTGCGTGACGGCGGACACCAGCACCCGGTCGAGCGCGAAACCGCCGCCCGCCAGCAGGACCAGGATCCACCCTGCGGCGATCAGGATCATGCGGCGCGACAGCGATCCCGTGCGCAGCGTCCGGCGCGGTATATGCCCCTCCGTCACGGAAAAAGCCGGATCAGGCCGCCGAACCCGCCACGGCCCCCGCCGCCGGATCGTCGAGGCTGTAACCCAGGCCACGGATGGTGGTGATGACGTCCTGGCCCAGCTTCTTGCGGATGCGCGTCACGAACACTTCGATCGTGTTCGAATCGCGGTCGAAATCCTGGTCGTAGATATGCTCGATCAGCTCGGTGCGGCTGACCACCTTGCCCTTGTGATGCAGCAGATAGGACAGCAGCTTATATTCCTGCGCGGTCAGCTTCACCGGCTCGCCCGCACGCGTGACCTTGCCCGATCGGGTGTCGAGGCGGACATCGCCCGCGGTCAGTTCGGACGAGGCGTTGCCGCTGGCGCGGCGGATCAGCGCGCGCAGACGGGCGATCAGTTCCTCGGTCTGGAACGGCTTGGCGACATAGTCGTCGGCGCCCGCATCCAGCCCCGCCACCTTGTCCGACCAGCTGTCGCGCGCGGTCAGCACGAGGACCGGCATGGTCTTGCCTTCCTTGCGCCAGCGGTCGAGCACGGTCAGCCCGTCGATCTCGGGCAGGCCCAAGTCGAGCACGATCGCGTCATAGCTTTCGGTCGACCCCAGAAAATGCCCTTCCTCGCCGTCCGTGGCCAGGTCGATGGCATAGCCTGCGCCCTCCAGCGTATTCTTCAACTGCTGGCCGAGATTGGGCTCGTCCTCGACGATCAGAACGCGCATCGCAAAACTCCCTGTAAATTCATGGGGCTGTCCGACCGGCCGGTCATCAGCCGTCGGTTCGACCGATGACCTTGCCGGTGCGGCCGTCCACCTCCACCCAGATGACCGTGCCATTGCGCAGGAATTTGAGCGTGTAAACCGACGCACCCGCATCATAATCGAAGCCGATATATTGCGAATCGCGCATGATCGGCACCACCCGCGCCTCGATCTCGCGCAGCGACAGATTGCCCTCTCGGCGCTGCTGATAGGCGCGCATCTGATCGCCGCGCCGTTGATCGAAGCCCATTTCCATCGGGGGCTCGATCATCGGCGGCGAGCCCAGCGGTGCGGCGAGCAGGGCCAGAAGGACGGTCATCGACATGAAACTGGCATAGCGGTCAACCGTTGAACAGCCTCTGAATGGATCGTGCAGCCGCGGGACAGCGCATGGGGTGCTTGCCGGGTTCCCGATCCGCCCCTAACTGCCAGTCATCATGGCAGCACCCGTTCTTTCCTACGAAGACCTGGGCCTTGTTCAAGGCTCGGGCTGGCTCTTCCGGCATCTCGACATCCATGTCGGTCCGCGCGACCGGCTGGCGCTGATCGGGCGCAACGGGGCGGGCAAGTCGACCCTGTTGAAGCTGATGGCCGGGATCATCGATTCGGACGAGGGGCGGCGCGTGATCGTGCCGGGCACCCATGTGGTGTATCTGGAACAGGACCCCGACCTGACCGGCTGCGCCACGCTGAACGACTATGTCCTGTCGGGCGACGATGCGCCGGAAGCCTATGAGGCCGATGCGATCGCCGGACAGCTGGGCATCGACCTGACCCGCGACGCCGCGACGGCCAGCGGCGGCGAACGGCGGCGCGCCGCGATCGTGCGCGCACTGGCGATGAACCCCGACGTGCTGCTGCTCGACGAGCCGACCAACCATCTCGACCTCGCGGCCATCGAATGGCTGGAGGACTGGCTGAAGCGGTTCACCGGCGCGTTCATCGTCATCAGCCATGACCGCACCTTCCTGACCCGCCTCACCAAGTCGACGTTGTGGCTGGATCGCGGGCAGATGCGCCGCAACGAGGTCGGCTTCGGCGGCTTCGACGCCTGGACCGAGCAGGTCTATGCCGAGGAACAGCGCGCCGCCGAGAAGCTGGACGCCAAGCTCAAGATCGAGGAGCATTGGCTCCACCGCGGCGTCACCGCGCGGCGCAAGCGCAACCAGGGCCGCCTGGAAAAGCTGGTCCAGATGCGCGCCACCCGCGCCGCGATGATCGGGCCTCAGGGTGCCGCCAAGCTGGGCATCGCGTCGGACGATGTGAAGACCAAGGAGGTCATCAAGGCCGAGCATGTCACCAAGCGATACGGCGACCGCACGATCATCAAGGACTTGAGCCTGAAGGTCACGCGCGGCGACCGGATCGGCATCGTCGGCTCGAACGGCGCAGGGAAAACTACGCTCCTTCGCCTGCTGACCGGTGAGATTCAGCCCGACGAGGGCAGCGTCTTCCTCGCCAAGACGCTGGACGGGGTCATCATCGACCAGCAGCGCAAGCTGATGGCGCCCGAAAAGCGGGTGCGCGAAGTGCTGGCGGATGGCGGCGACTGGATCGACGTGCGCGGCGTCCGCAAGCATATCCATGGCTATCTGAAGGAGTTCCTGTTCGACCCCTCGCTGGCCGAGGCGAAGATTGGCACGCTGTCGGGCGGCGAGCGTTCGCGGCTGCTGCTGGCCCGTGAGTTCGCGCGTGAATCCAACCTGCTGGTGCTCGACGAACCGACCAACGATCTCGACCTGGAGACGCTGGACCTGTTGCAGGAGGTGATCGGCGATTATGAGGGCACCGTCCTGATCGTCAGCCACGACCGCGACTTCCTGGACCGGACGGTCACGGTGACGCTGGGCCTCGACGGGTCGGGCAGCGTCGACGTCGTGGCGGGCGGCTATGCCGACTGGGTCGCCAAGCGCAAGGCCGTGCCCGAGGCGAAGAAGACCACCGCCAAGACCGCCCCCTCCCCCGCCGCGCCGGTGCAGGCAAAGACCAAGCTGAGCTACAAGGACCAGCGCGATTACGAGCTGCTGCCCAAGCGGATCGAGGAGCTGGAGGCCGGTATCGCGCGCGACGAGGCCAAGCTGGCCGACCCTGATCTCTATGCCAAGGACCCCGCCCAGTTCGACCGGCTGATGAAGGCGATCGAAAAGGCCCGCGACGAAAAGGACGAGGCCGAGATGCGCTGGCTGGAACTGGCCGAGCAGGTCGAGGCACTGGCTGGGTGATCGGGGCGGGATAATACCCGCCCCTATTGGTCAGAACCGGTCAAACCCCGACGAACGACGCCATGCCGGGAACCGATACATCAGCGTAACGCGCGGGCGTACAGGGCCATCGTCCAGGCCATGGCCTGGAGGAACAGCGCGGGGTCGTAACGCGGCCCCTCGTCGCGCAGAAAGGCGTGCTGCCCGGCGACCTCATGCCATTCATAGGAGGCACCGACCTCCTCCAGCCGCGCGCGGATCGTCTCGCGCCCGGCATAGGGGACATGCGGGTCCTGCCGTCCCCAGACGAACATCGTCTCGGCCTTCAGTTCGGCCATGCGCGCCAGGCTGTCGTCGCGGCGGCCCTCACCCAGCGTGCCCGAATGGATGTCGGTGGCATAGAAGCACGCCGCCGCCCCCACGCGCGGATCGAGCGCGGCGCGATAGGCCAGATGCCCGCCCAGGCAGACGCCGAACGTTCCGAGATGCCCGTTGCACGCGGGATGCGCGGCCAGCGCGGTCAGGCCTGCGGTCGCATCGGCGTCATAGGCCGCGACCGGCTTGGTAAATTTCAGGTCGTTGCCCCGGTCCGTGCCCGGCTTGTCATAGGCCAGCACCGTGCCTGCGGGTTCATATTCGTGATAGACCTCGGGCACCGCGACGACATAGCCCTGCCCCGCCAGCATCGCCGCCAGCCGCCGGATCGGGGCGGTCACCTGATAGATTTCGGAAAACAGCAGGATGCCGGGGAAGCGCCCCTCGATCGCGGGGCGGAACAGGTGCATCCGCATCGTGCCGTTGCCGGGCACCTCGACATCCAGGGTTTCGTCGCTGCGTATGATCATGGCGGGCCTGTCCTGATTGGTGGCTTCGCCCATCGCATCCCGCCGGAGGCAGGGCAATCGGGTTGCGCGTGCGACACCCGCCGCTATCGTCGGGCCATGTCGGCAAGCACGATGCGACTGGCGCTGTTGAGCGCGGTCTGGATGGCGGGGCTCATCGCCTCGGGGCTGCATCCGTTCGACCGGGCGACCTGGTGGATGGAGGTCGCGCCCGTGCTGGTCGCGCTGCCGCTGCTCTGGGGATTGCGGCGGCGCTTTCCGCTGACCGGGCTGGCGCTGGTCCTGATCGGCCTGCACGGCCTGATCCTGATGCTCGGCGGAGCCTATAGCTATGCGCGCGTGCCCGCCGGTTTCTGGGTGCAGGACTGGCTGCATCTGGCGCGCAACCCCTATGATCGGCTGGGCCATTTCGCGCAGGGCTTCGTGCCCGCCATCGTGTTTCGGGAATGGCAGGTCCGGCAAGGTGGACTGGTGCGCGGCGGGATGCTGACCTTCCTCGTCATCGCCTGCTGCCTGGCGGTGAGCGCGGCGTATGAACTGATCGAGTTCGGCGCGGCGATGGCGCTGGGCCAGGGCGCGGACGAATTCCTGGGGACGCAGGGCGATCCGTGGGACACGCAATGGGACATGCTGATGTGCCTCGTCGGCGCGGTCGTGGCGGTGGTCGCGCTGTCGCGGGTACATGATCGGCAGATGGCGGGGTTGGCGGAGCGGTAGTTTGTTCGCGCGGAGGCGCGGAGACGCGGAGGAGTCTGGATGGGCCGCGCTGTTGCACACCCTCTCGATCGGAAGACAAAGCCGCTCTGTTGCCAATGGAGGCAGCCTGCGGCTGGGCCAGACACCTCCGCGTCTCCGCGCCTCCGCGCGAACAAAAAAGACGAAGCGGACACCGATCGGTGATAAAACCGGCCCGACACCTGGAGTTCTCGACATGGTCCAGCGGCACCGCTGACGCGGCACAGGCCTACACGGCGGCACGCACCGCCCCCCCCCTGCCCCCCAATCATTTCGAGAGATTTATGCCACGCTTGCAGAACAAGACGTGCGTCGTCACTGGCGCCGCGCGCGGGATCGGCCATGCCATTGCCCGCCGCTTTCACGAGGAAGGCGCGACCGTCATCCTGACCGACCGGAATGCCGACACCGGCCAAAGCGCGGCGGGGAATATCGGCTGTAGCTTCGAGACGCTCGACGTGTCGGACGAAGCCGACTGGGCGCGCCTCGCCCGGATCGTCCCCATCGCCGATGTCGTCGTCAACAATGCCGGGATCACCGGGTTCGAGGACGGCTATACGCCGCATGACCCCGAACATGCATCGCTGGCGGACTGGCGCGCGGTACACCGGGTCAATCTGGACGGCACCTTCCTGGGCTGTCGCTATGCCATCGGCGCGATGAAGGCGGCGGGCACCGGCTCGATCATCAACATCTCGTCGCGCTCGGGGCTGGTCGGCATTCCGGGCGCGGCGGCCTATGCCTCGTCCAAGGCGGCGGTCCGCAACCACAGCAAGACGGTCGCGCTCTATTGCGCGCAGGCCGGGTGGAAAATCCGCTGCAACTCCATCCACCCCGCCGCCATCCTCACCCCCATCTGGGAGCCGATGCTGGGCGACGGCCCCGACCGGGCGGCGAAGATGGCGGCGCTGGTCGCCGATACGCCGCTGAAACGCTTCGGGGAGCCGGACGAAGTGGCGGCCATCGCGGTCATGCTGGCCTCGGACGAGGCGACCTATATCACCGGATCGGAGTTCAACATCGACGGCGGGCTGCTGGCGGGATCGGCCGCCACGCCGGGTTAAACCTATGGTGTCGGGCGGTTTCGGCCGATAGGCTGGGCCTTATGAATCGCAACCTCACCGAAGACCGCCCGACCTTCGTCACCCATCTGGAATGCTCGCTGACCGGCGAGCGTTATGAGGCCGACCAGCTTCACGGCCTGTCGCGCGCAGGACGGCCGCTGCTGGTCCGCTATGATCTCGACGCGCTGGGCCGGGCGGTGTCGCGCGACACCATCGCTGCGCGCGAGACGGACTTGTGGCGCTGGCGTGAGCTGCTGCCCGTCCGTCGCACCGACAGCATCGTGTCGCTGGGGGAGATCGAGACGCCGCTGATCCCCATTCCCCGCTCGGGCGGGGACATGGTGCTGGTGAAGGACGAAGGGCGGCTGCCGACCGGATCGTTCAAGGCGCGCGGGCTGGTCATGGCGGTGGCCATGGCGCGCGAGCTGGGCGTGACCCGGATCGCGATGCCCACCAACGGCAATGCGGGCGCGGCGCTGGCCGCCTATGCCGCGCGGTGCGGGATCGAAACCGTCATCCTCTGCCCCGAGGAAACGCCGGAAGTGAATGTCCGCGAGATCGCCGCGCAGGGTGCGCGCGTCTGGCGGGTCAACGGCCAGATCGACGAATGCGGTGCCATCGTCGGGCGCGGCGCGGCGGAGGGGCGCTGGTTCGACTTCTCGACGCTGAAGGAGCCCTATCGGATCGAGGGCAAGAAGACGATGGGGCTGGAACTGGCCGCGCAGCTGGGCTGGGAGCTGCCCGATGCGATCTTCTACCCGACCGGCGGCGGCACCGGCCTGATCGGCATGTGGAAGGCGTTCGACGAGATGGAGCGGCTGGGCTGGATCGGCTCGAAGCGCCCGCGCATGTATGCGGTGCAGGCGAGCGGCTGCGCGCCCATCGTCCGCGCCTATGAGGCGGGCGAGGACCATGCCGAGCGTTGGGAGGATGCCGCGACGGTGGCAGCGGGCATCCGCGTGCCCAAGGCGGTCGGCGACTTCCTGATCCTGCGCGCGGTGCGCGAATCCGGCGGCGCGGCGCTGGCGGTCGGCGATCCGGCCATCCTGAAGGCGGTGGAGGAGTGCGCGAAGAAGGACGGGTTGCTGCTATGCCCGGAGGGCGGGGCGACGCTGGCGGCGTATCAACAGGCCGTGCGCGACAATCTGGTCGACGAGGATGAGCGCGTGGTGCTGTACAACTGCGCCACCGGGCTGAAATACCCGATGCCCGAGGCGGGGCAGTGGCTGGACAAGAACGCGCCGATCGATCTGGGAGCGCTGTAATCACCAACCTCCGTTTGCACTGAGCGAAGTCGAAGGCCAAGGGGTGAGCGTTCCGCGTGCACTTCGACTTCGCTCAGTGCGAACGGAGGTTGGGGAAGCTCACCCGATCAGCAACCGAATTCCCAACGCCGCCAGCAACGCCAGCGGCATCGCCACCGCGCCGACCTTCAGGAAGGCGAGGAAGCTCACATCCTCCCCCTCGCGCCGGATCGCCTGGAGCCACAGGATCGTCGCGAGCGACCCCGTGACCGACAGGTTCGGGCCAAGGTCGACACCGATCAACAACGCGTCGGTGACGATCTGCGGCGGATGCGCCTGCGCGATGGCGCTGCTGGCGACGAGTCCGGCGGGCAGGTTGTTCATCGCGTTGCTGACAAAGGCGAGCGTCGTCCCCGACACCGCCGCCGCGCGTGTCGGATCGACCAGCATGTCACGCAGCCCCTGCGCCACCCAGGCGATCACGCCGGTCCGGTCCAGCGCCTCGACCAGCACGAACAGGCCCGCGACCAGCGGCAGCACGCCCCAGCTTACCGACTTGGCCAGCGTCAGCGGCGAGCGCCCCGCCAGCACCGATACGATCACCGCCGTCGCGATCCCCGCCAATGCGGTCGGCAGGCCGAGTTCTATGTCCAGCGCCGATACGACGAGCAGCAGCAGCGCCGTCAGCCCGATCCCCAGCATCGCCAGCTTGCCGCCGGTCGACAGCGGGTCGCGCGTCACATCACTTTCGCAGTCCCCCGCGATCCGCGCCTGCTGGGTAAAGCGCAGCACCGCGAAGGTGACGAGGATCGAGGCCAGCGACGGCAGCGCGAAGGCCGCCATCCACGCGCCCAGCGGCGGCATGTGGCCGCCATAGAGGACCAGATTGGCGGGGTTGGAGATGGGCAGCACGAAGCTCGCCGCATTGGCGATCAGCGCGCAGGCGAACAGCAGCGGCAGCGGGTCCGCCTTGGCCTTCTTCGCCGCCACGAACACGGCGGGCGTCAGCACCACGGCGGTCGCGTCGTTGGACATGAAGGTCGTGACGACGACGCCCGTCGCATAGACCAGCGCGAACAGCTTCGCGCGCGACCGCCCTGCCATGTTGACGGCGGTCGCCGCGATCCAGTCGAACGCGCCATGTTCGCGTGCCGTCTCGCTCAGCAGCATCATGCCGATTAGGAAGAGATAGACGTCCGCCCCCTTGGCCACCGCCTGCCCCGCCTCGCCCAGCGGCATCAGGCCCAGCACGATGAGCAGGACCGCACCCGCCACCGCCCAGATCCATTCGGGCCAGCGCATCGGCCGCGCGATCACGCCCGCCGTCGACAGCCCCGCAATCGCCCAGGTGGCCCCGTATGCCAGCGTCACCATCCGCACCCATTCTTGTTAGGCCCCAGCCGGGCGCCGTCGATCCCGGCGATAGGCCAGGCGCCGATCGCGTGGCAATCCTCGCCGGGGGCGACGGGCAAGCGGCGCTTCGGGATCGAATGTCCGTCGCGGACGAGACAATCGATCCGGTCATAGCCTTCGCCGCAGCGGACCTCGATCGCGTTCAATCCCGCGGCCAGCGTCACGGTCGCGCGCCACAGGCCATCCTTGCCCCGCGTCATCGGCGTCTCTGTATCGCCGACCCGAGCGACCGGCGGCATGTCCGCCCCGAACAGCCGCGCCACCACTTCGACCGCACCGGGTCGGGGCACATGATGCGGGTCGGTCGGCCGGGTGATGAGCCGAACATCGCCCGGCGAGACGATCTGGACATGCGGCCAGGGCGCATCCAGCCGCCGGAAGCGCCAGCTGACCACCCGGTCCTGGACACAGACGATGGTGAAGCCCGGCGCGCCGCCATCCTCCTCGATCTGCGCGGTCGAGCGGGTCGCGCCGTACAGGACACGGCCATCGTTCAGCAGCTCGTTATAATGGGTGTGCCCGGTATCGACGAAGGCGACCTCGCCGTCGATGAACTGGCGCGCGATCGCGTCGCCGTCCGCCGCCAGGTCGCCGGGATAGGCGTGCATGAACACCAGCGGCACCTGCCCCTCGGCCTTCGCGCGCGCCAGCTCCTCGGCCAGCCTGTTGCGATGATGCATGGTCAACCGGAAGTCGGGTCCGCCCGCCCCCGCCGACACCACGTCGAGGAACAGGCAGCGATGTCCGGCGATCACCTCCGTCTCGGGCCGGTTGGTCCTGGGTATCGCCGCTTCGTAGTTGGACAGGTCGCCCGGCTCGAAATCATGGTCGCCGGGAATGATCCGCCATAGCAGCGACAGCGGCGCGAGCGCCTCCATCATCCGGGCATATTGTTCGGGCGTGCCGTGATTGGCGTTGTCGCCGGGTATGAAGACGAAATCCGCCGCGCCCATCTGCGCATTGACCTGCGCGACGACCTCGCGGAGTCGGTCGAGGCCCTGCCAGTCATCGGCTTCGTCCAGATGCAGGTCGCCGATATGGACCCAGGCGATGCCGCTCATGCCTTGGCCTCCTCGGGCTTGGCACCACCGGAGCAGGCGGGGCGCAACGTCCCCGCAAAGCCGATCCACAGCCCCAGGCTCGCCACCGCGAAGCCGCCGAGAATGTAGAAGGCGGTCTGATAGCCCAGCTCCTGCGCCAGCCAGCCGCCGATGGCGGGCGACAGCGAGGCACCAACGCCCTGGATGGTCATCACCGCGCCCTGCCCGACATTCACGCGCCCGGTGCCGCTGAGCAGACAGGCGACGAGGCCCGGCACCGCGACGCTCTGAAGCCCCGCGCCGATACCGTCGAGCGCCTGGACCGGCCACACGCCCCAATGCTCGATAAAGGTCCCCGCCAGGAACCCGCGCAAGGGAAGCGCGGCGAAGGAGATCAGCAGGACCAGCCAGTAACCACGCCCGGCGGCGACCTTCATCGCGATCAGGCTGGCGACGATCATCACCGCCTGCGCCACCATCACGGTCGTCGCGGTGAACATCGCGGCATCGCCCTTGCCCGCGCCGACCACCGCCATGCCGTACAGCGGCAGCATCGCGCCGTTGCCCAGATGGAAACAGGCCAGCGCGGCCGCCAGGATCAGCATCGGCTTGTTGGCGAGCAGCGCCTTGAAACCCTCGGCCTGACCGCCTTCCTGATCGTCGCCATCGTCATCCTCCAGCCCGCGTGCGGCGCGGTGGTCGATCGCGCGCTCGGGGATCGACAGAACCGAAATGATCGCCAGCACGCCGAAGGCGGCGGCGAGGAAGAAGATGGCGGGCATCCCGAACTTCCAGCCCAGAAAGCCGGAAAGCCCCGCGCCGACCATGTTGCCCGCATGGTTCCACGCCTGGTTGCGGCCGTTCTGTGCGTTGAAGCCCTTTTGCCGGACCACGCCCAGCGTCATGCCGGTCACGGCGGGGCCGATCGCTGCGCCCGCGATGGCGGTCGCCACCTGGCTGACTCCGACGACGATGCCGGTCTGCGACCAGAGGATCAGGAAGGAGGCGAGCACCGTGCAGATGCCGGTGATGACCACCACCCAACGCTTCTTGTCGGTATGGTCGATGAACGCGCCCGCCGGCACCGTCATCACCATGCCCGCGACACCGCCCAGCGTCATGACGCTGCCGATCGGCCCGGTCTGCCACCCGCGCTGTTGCAGGAAGACGCCCAGAAACGGACCGATCCCCGCCTGCATGTCGGCCATGAAGAAGTTGAGCGCCTGCAACCAGCGTGTCGCGCGGCGGCGGTCGCCTTCGGACGATGGGGACGTTCGAATATCGGATTGTGCCGCTGTGGCCATGATAGGTCTCCGCGAGATGCGAGGCCCAACCCAGCAATAGTTTGAAATATCCGCCGATCGTATGATTTATGTTTGCCGCGTGACTGGCGGCCAAGTTATCCCGCTGTAGAACAACGACAAAGTTGCCGGTGGCACAAATACCGCACAATATTTGATGACAATAACTTCATGAGACCCCGCCGGAACTTTTCCCGCCAGCACTTCCTGTCGGCTGCAAGGAAAGCATCACCATGGACCATCACTGCGTCGCTATCGTTCCGGCCGACAATCTCGATGCCAGCACCGCCTTTTACGAACGGCTCGGCTTTTCGGTCGCTGGCGATTTCGGCCATTACCGCATCCTGGAAGACGGACGCGGCTGGCATCCGCACCTCAACCACATGCCGGGCTGGCCGGTGCGCGGGGAGGACAATCCGTTTAGCCTCTATCTTTATGTCGAAGATGTCGATGCGGTCGCCGAGCGGATCCGCGACGACATCATCGAGCCTGGCACGCCGCACGCCAAATCCTGGGGCACCTATGAATTCGCGGTCAGCGACCCGACCGGGGTGCTGGTGCGGATCGGACGGATCGTCGAATAGCGCCGCCCGCTTGCCCTGTCGGCCCGACGGCATCACATAGGCGACCTGTCCGGACGCCGACCGCTCCGTGCCCCGCTCCGCAATGATGATGGACGATTCCCGTGACCAACAAGATCTACCTGTCCGCCGACCGCCTGCTGGAGGATTCCTTTCGCCTGGGCAATCTGGTCTTCGACTCCGGCTTTCGCCCGACCCATATCGTCGGCATCTGGCGCGGCGGTGCGCCGGTCGGCATCGCGGTCCAGGAACTGCTCGAATATCGCGGGGTCCAGAGCGATCATATCGCGATCCGCACCGCCTCCTATACCGGCATCGACCAGCAGGAGCCGCAGGTCCGCATTTACGGGCTGGGCCATCTGGTCGACGTCCTGAACCCGGAAGATCGCCTGCTCCTGATCGACGATGTGTTCGATTCCGGGCGTTCGATCCGCGCCTTGCTGAAGGAGTTGAAGCAGCGCTGCCGGAACAATATGCCGGACGAGGTGAAGGTCGCGACCGTCTATTACAAGCCGTCACGCAACGTGACCGACCTGACGCCGGACTTCTTCGTGCACGAGACGAATGACTGGCTGATCTTCCCGCACGAGATCAACGGCCTGACCGAGGATGAAATCCGCACCCACAAGCACGGGGCCGCCATCATCCTGCGCTGACGATCCGGGACGGCGGGCGCGCCCTGCCCCGCCATTCCCGAACCTCAAAACGGATCGACATTCAGCATCCCCCTTTTCCCTCTCCCCTCTGTGAGGGGCGAGGGGCATGGCCGAATGGCGATCCGGCCTCAGTGGAGCTTGGCGATCGACAGCCCGTCTTCCTTGGCCCGCGCCTTGACCGACTCCTCGCTGCGGGTCAGCGCCTTGGCGATCGCCTTCAGCGCCATGCCCTTCTTGGCGAGGGTGTGGAGTTTCTGGATCTCGTCCTGACGCCAGGGCTGGCGGTGTCGTTCGAAGCGTTCGGCCATGGTCCCTTATAGCGCGCTCACAGGCCCCTGACCATGACGGCGCCCCTGCATGATGGCTCGCTTACAAATGCGTCATGAATGCTGCCCCGCCTTGCCATCGCATCGCGGTGCAGCAAGATAGCCCGCTCGGGAGACGTTATAACATTTGGGGTCATTAATGCGTTTTTGTGCTCTCCTTTGCTGTGTCGCGTCGTCCGCGATCGCCCTGCCCGCGCTGGCGCAGACCCGCGGCGTACCGACGCCCGATGCGGACGCCACCCCGGCGGCAGCGGCGAATCAGCCCTCCGACATCGTGGTCACCGCCAAGCGGCTCGACACCGCGCGCGAGCATATCCAGCCCAGCCTGGGCGCCTCCAATTATGAAATCACCAGCGCAACGATCAAGGCGCTGCCCGGTGGCGAGAACCAGCAGTTCAACCAGATCCTGCTCCAGGCCCCCGGCGTCGTGCAGGACGGCTTCGGCCAGTTCCACGTCCGCGACGACCATAACGGCCTGCAATATCGCATCAACGGCACCATCCTGCCCGAAGGGCTGGCGGTGTTCGGCCAGACCCTGTCGCCGCGCCTGGTCGACAAGGTCAACATCCTGACCGGCGCGCTGCCCGCGCAATATGGCCTGCGCACGGCGGGCGTGATCGACATCACCACCAAGAGCGGCCTGTTCGACAATGGCGGCACCGCCTCCATCTATGGCGGCAGCCACAACACCATCCAGCCCAGCCTGACCTATGGCGGCTCGTCGGGAAGCACCAATTACTTCGTGTCGGGCGACTACCGGCACAGTGGCCTGGGCATCGAAAGCGTCGACGGCCGCTCCAACCCGGTGCATGACGATACCGACCAGTATCAGGGCTTCGCCTATGTCGACCATATCCTGGACGACCAGAACCGGGTGTCCTTCGTCGGCGGCTATTCCAACCAGTGGTTCCAGATCCCCAACCCCGTCGGCCAGCAGCCGAGCGCCGGTTGGAGCGTCGGCGGCCAGACCGCCTTCCCCAGCGAAAAGCTGAACGAGACGCAGCTGGAGAAGACCGGCTTCGGCCAGGTCGCCTTCCTCCACGATGCCGAGCCGCTGACGGTGCAGGCCTCGCTCTTCGCGCGCTATTCGTCGCTGCGCTATCGCCCCGATGTGCTGGGCGAGCTGCTCTATAACGGGCAGGCGCAACAGGCGTACAAGCAGGACTTCGCGATCGGCGGACAGGTCGATGCGGTCTATCATCTCGGTGATGCGCACACGCTGCGCGGCGGCCTGCTGGTGACGCGCGATCGCTCGACCAGCGCGACCACGACCAATGTCTTCCCCGTCGACGCCAGCGGTGCCCAGGCGGGCGAGCCGATCGCAATCGTCGACAATAGCGGCAAGACCGCGACCAGCTTCAGCGCCTATCTTCAGGACGAGTGGAAGCTGCTGCCCAAGCTGACGCTCAACTATGGCGCGCGCTACGACCTCTATAACGGCTATCGGCGCGAGGGACAGTTGTCGCCGCGCGTCAACCTGGCCTGGCAGCCGGGCGACATCTACACGCTGCACGCGGGCTATTCGCGCTACTTCGTGCCGCCGCCCTTCGAGCTGGTCGGCAATACCAGCATCGCCAAGTTCGTCGGCACCAGCGCCTATCCGGCCGTCACCGTCAACGACGTGCCCTATGCCGAGCGGCAGGATTATTTCGATATCGGCTTCCAGGCCAAGCCCAGCCGCTACTTCACCTATGGCATCGACGCCTATTACCGCATCTCGAAGAACCTGATCGACGAGGGGCAGTTCGGCGCGCCGATCATCCTGACCCCGTTCAACTACAAGCAGGGGCGCATCGGCGGGATCGAGGCGAATATGAGCTATGCCCGCGGCGGCCTGCTCGCCTATGCCAATTTCGCCGCCGCCAAGGCCAAGGGGCGCAATATCGTGTCCAGCCAGTTCAGCTTCGGCCAGGACGATCTCGACTATATTGCGCGGCATTACATCTATCTGGACCACGACCAGACCTTCACCGGATCGGCGGGCCTGTCCTATGCCTTTGCGCAGGGCACGAAGCTGGGCGGCAGCATGATCTATGGCTCGGGCCTGCGCCGCGACGACGATGTGAACAGCATCCCCAACGGCGCCAAGCTATCGCCCTATGCGCAATTCAACCTGACCGCGAGCCAGCATCTGGCGGGGCCGAACCTGGACATCCGGTTCGACGTCATCAACGTGCTCGACCACAAATACGAAATCCGCGACGGGACCGGCGTAGGGGTCGGCGCGCCGCAATATGGCCCGCGTCGCGGCTTCTTCGTCGGCGTGTCCAAGGCGTTCTAAGAAATCCTCCCCGGCACGGGGAGGGGGACCATGCGCAGCATGGTGGAGGGGGCGTGCGGCCAAGGATGTCCTATGTGGCGCGCCCCCTCCGTCAGGCCTTCGGCCTGCCACCTCCCCGTGCCGGGGAGGATTGTCTAACCGATCCCGTATTTCCGGATCCGCTCGGGCATGCGCTTGTCCAGCCCCGTCGCCAGCGTCCGATCCCGCGCCGCCTCGGTGGTCATGCCCAGATGCGTCTCGGCGATCGAGCGCCCGTACAGTGCCCAGGCGCGCTTGGGATCAATGGCCAGCGCGGCGTTGAAATCGGCGAGCGCAGCCCGGTCGTCCTTCTGGCGGAGATGGATGAAGGCCCGGCTGTCGAGGAAGCTCGGATCGCTGGGGATCGCATGGACGGCGGCGTTGCAGTCGCCCAACGCCTTGTCGATATCCTTGTTGGCCAGCATCCGCGACCAGCACCGGCCGTTCTGCGCGGTGCTGCGACGGGAATCGTCATGATGCGCGGCCAGCCACAGATCATATTGCCCGATCGCCGCGTCAAAGGCATCCGCCCCCGAATAGAGCCGCGCCATCTGGAGCCGTGCCGCTTCCTCGCGCGGCAACTGCCCGTTCAGCAGGTCGAGATCGGTGATCGTCCCCGCCGGATTGCCGGCGCGCAGCCGCAATTCGGCGCGGATCAGCCGCGCCTGCGTATCGGCCGGGTCGAGCGTCAGCGTGGTGTTCAGGTCATCGATCGCCAGCACCGGCCGATGCTGGTCCAGATAGGCGAGCGCGCGCTGGCGGGGAAAGCGCGGGTCCTTGGGCGCCATCGCGATCGCCTGCGTAAAGGCATCGATCGCATGGGGCAGGTCGTGCTGGGTGACCAGCATCGCGCCGCGACGGCTGTAACCCTCGGCATCGCTCGGCGGCGCGGCGTCGGTGGCGGCTGGCGCGACGACCGCCGCCGTGCCCGGATCGGCATGCGCCACCGCATCGAACAGCCGCCCGCCGCTATAGGTGAAATAGATGCGGTGCTGGAGATTGGAGACATAGAGCCGGTGCGACACGAAAAAGTCTGCACCCAGCAGCATGTCGGTGTCGAGCGGCCCCAGATCGGCGATATGGAGCCGCACATTGTGCAGTTCCTCATTGCCGATCTTCAGCAGCTTGAACCGCGCGGTCCAGCCCTGGACGACATGGCGGCCCAATCCGCGCTCCCATCCCGCCGCCTCGACGCCCGGGTCACCGGGATGGACGCCCGCGCGGGCGGCGGCGCGCAGGCTCAGCACGGTCTGCGCCGCTCCGGTATCGAAGGTCGCGTTCAGCTTCGCGCCGTCCAGCTCGACCGTGCCGACCGTGTGGTTGTGCGCCTGGTCCCTGGTCTCGATCGGAATTTCGAAATAGGGCTTGCCGCCCGTCCAATAGGCCATGGCGGCGTGCGCGCAGCCGCTGGGCTTGAACAGCCGGACCATGCCGCCGGGCAGGTCATATTCGACGTCGCCGAGGCCCAGGACATTCTGCCCGAGCAGGCCGGTCTGGCCGACATCGCTGCCGCTGACGATGAACTGGACGTTCGGGATATCGGTTCCGGCCAGGGTGAAGTGCTTGACCGTGGCGACCGTGGCGTCCGAGCTGCCGCCGATCCCGTTCACCCGGAAACCGAAGGGCAAGGGCTGTTCCGGCAGGCCAAGTTCGCGTGCGACGGGGGGCGCGATGTTGCTGTAAAAGGCGCCGCTGTCGAGGATGAAGGGGGCGGGCTTGCCGTTGATCCGGGTCTCGACCACCGGGCGCAGGCCCTGCATCGTGACCGGGATCGCCGCCATCTGGCCGACCTTGCATGTCTCCGCCATGGCGGGACCCGCTGCCGCCCCGACCAACAGCGCCGCGACCATGATCCGCCTGCGCCCTTCCCCCGTCATCATGACACCATCCCCATGCCAGCTATGGGGCAAGCCTATCATTGCGGGGCCTGGGCCAAGATGACGTGCGCCTGACATTGTCGAAACATGCCGCCCGCCCCGTGGCCAAAGTCAGGCCAGGGTGATCCGCCGCCCTTCCCGCGCCGATCGATAGATCGCCTCGATCACCCGCATATCGGCCAGCCCTTCTTCGCCGGGCACCAGCGGATCCGTGCCGTTGGCGATACACTCGGCAAAATGGTCGAGCTGCCCGGCATGCTGGCCCTTGCCTGCGGGAACCTGCTGCTGCTCGGTCCGGCCATTGCGGCGGACCCACATCTTCTGCCCCTCATAAGAGGTGGCGGGCTCCAGTTCGATCCAGCCATCGGTGCCCGACACGCGGTACATATTGTGGTTGGAGCTGTAGCTGGACACGCAGGTCGCCTCGATCCCCGAAGGGAAGCGCAGCAGGAAGCTGATCCGGTCCTCGACGGTACGGAAACGCGGGTCGCTGCGGTCGGTGGACTCGATCGCGCTGACCTCGACGGGTTCTTCGCCGGTCAGATAGCGGGTCGCGTTCAGGCTGTAGATGCCGATGTCCATCAGCGAGCCGCCGCCCGACAGCTTGCGGTCCAGCCGCCACTGGTTGGGCTGTGCGTTGAAGCCATGATCGGCGGTGATGATCCGCGTCGGCCCGACAAAGCCCTTGCGCGCCATGTCGATCGCCAGCCGGTTGTGCGGCTCGAACCGCGATCGGTATCCGATCATCAGCTTGCGCCCCGCCGCCCGGCACGCCGCGATCATCGTGCGGCATTCCGCGACCGAGATCGCCATCGGCTTCTCGCACATGACATGCTTGCCCGCTCTGGCCGCGCGCACCGTATATTCGGCGTGCAGCGCATTGGGCAGGATCACATAGACGATGTCGACATCCGGATTGTCGCGGATACGGTCGAAATCGGCATAGGAATAACGGTGGCTCTCGGGCACGCCATATTTCTCGCCGAAGCGTGCCAGCTTTTCGGGCGTGCCGCTGACCAGCGCGACCAGCCGCGACTGCTCGCATTCGGCGAATTTGGACATGATCAGCTCGGCATAGCGGCCCAGACCGACGATCGCATACCCCGCCTTGCGCCCGCGCGGCGCGGCACAGGCCCCGCCGCCCGC